>CAYUHW010000001.1:0-10084 GCA_964444605.1 uncultured Christensenella sp.
TCTCTGGTGAGCATGGGGCGCATGTCCGTGCGGCCGGAGGGGTCGCCGACCATGCCCGTGCCGCCGCCCAGCAGGACGATGGGCTTGTTGCCAGCCATCTGCAAACGCTTCATCAGGCACAGGGCCATGAAGTGGCCTACGTGCAGGGAGTCGGCGGTGGGATCAAAGCCGATGTAAAAGACGGCCTTGCCGTTGTTGACGGTTTCCCGCACCTCTTCTTCGTTGGTAACCTGAGCAATCAGCCCTCGGGCTTGCAGTTCCTCATAGATTTTCATTTTCATATCCTCCTTTTTGTAAAAAACAGCCCCCTGTCCAAAGGGACAGAGGGCGAATGTATCGCGGTACCACCTCATGTTCGAAGACCCGGCAGGTCTTCCTCAGGGATGTCGTGCCCAAAGGGCAGAACTTCCTGCACTGTAACGGGTGCCCCCGTCCGGCACTACTAAACTTCCTGCCGGCGGCTCCGGAATGTATTGGGCGGCGGGCCTTTGCTTCCTTGCACCAACCGGAAGCTCTCTGAAAAAGGGGAGACGCAGCTTACTTCTTTCCTTCAAAGCCTTATTCGCCTTGCATTATATCACATTTTTGATACTTTGGCAAGACGGAAGAAAAAGTTTTTTCGGGGGCGGGGGCGGAGAAGGGCGAAGCCCTTCCCTTTGGCGCAGGGGAGCGGAACGCTCCCCCCTGCGCCAAAGGGTTCGCAAAGCGAACCGCCGCCCCCGCCCCTGTATCTCACAAAAGAAAGCTCAGTGCAGGGAGAAGCCGAAGGTGGCGGCCGCCATCAGTGCGGCGCACAGAAGCAGGAAGAAAATCACGCCGGGGTTTAAATACATCCACTTGATTGCATCCCGCTGAGGGCAGGGGGAAAGATGAACCTGCTTGCGGCGGCGGATCAGCATCACTAGCCCGAAGACGCCCAGTGCCAGCAGCATAAGGCTGACAGCGGTCTCCAAGGTGTAGGCGGCTTCCAGGGAAAGGGAGGCTTCGGCGGCCATGAGCCCCAAGGGCACCACACTGCCCAAGGTATTCACAAAGGCGTGGAGCAAAATGGGATAGAGAAGATTCCCCGTGGAAAGATAGACATAGGCAAGAAGCATGCCCAAGAAGAAAGCGTAGAAGAACTGATAGAAATTCCCGTGGAACAGGCCAAAGACCAGGGCGGAAAAGACCATGGCGGGGAGGGTGCCCCAGCGGGCGGTTTTTTTAAGCAACAGCTTGCGGAAGAGCATCTCCTCCAGCACGGGGGCAAAGAGGATTAAATCCAGCACCGTCAGCAGGCTCATGTTCTCCAAGGTGACCACGGAGGAAAGGGGGTTCTCTGCGCCGGAGTTCATAAGCAGCATAAGCCCCGTGCCCATGTAGTTCCCCAAAAGCATGAGCCCGTAGGCCATGGCGGCAAAGACGAGGAACTCTTTGACGGAAAGGGACTTCTTTTCGAGATGGGCATCGGGTAAACGGTGCATAAAGGCTATGGCCAGGAGCTTGCCTCCAACGTCCACGCACAGGGCGTTGAGCAGAATCAGTACATCCTGATGAAGATTGTCCGGGAGAAAATACAGCACCGCCAGCAAAATACAGCTTCCGCCCAGCAAACAGGCGGAGAGCCCCAGTCCCACGCGGGAAAAGGCACGGCGGGTGGCGGCGGGAGAGAAAAAGTCGTTGGCAGAATCCTGAGGCAGGGTGAGGGGTTCCATACAGCTCCTCCGATAGGTTTATACTTTATTTTACAGGAATCGAGTCCCTTTGCATAGAGTTTTCTGCGAGATTCCCGCATTTTTTTTACTCTTTTTCATGGACGGGGGCAAAAGCGCATAGGCTGAAGCATGGGAAAGAAACGGAAAGGGCCTACGAACAGATTTAAGGGGATTTTGCGGGGGCTGGGTCTGCCGGAGGACATACTCCCCCAGATTCCCCGCATCACCATGGTGGGGCGGGAGCGGCTGCTGCTGGAGAACGCAGGGAGCGTGGAGCGGTACTCTTTGACGGAGGCGGTCTTTGACACGGGGCTGGGAGCGGTGATTGTACGGGGAAAGGGGCTGGAACTTTTGGAGCTGGGGGAGAGCCGGGTACTGTTGTCGGGGGAAATAGACGGGGTGGAATTTTAAGTTTTTTGCCGCAGGAAAGGGCGGGACGGGGATCAGATGTGGCATTTTGTAAAAGGATATGTTATACTTACCGTGGAAGGGGTGTACCCGGAGCGCTTTATAAATCTGCTTCGCTCCGCGGCCATTCCCCTGTGGGGGGTGCGCCGGCGGGAGGACGGAAGTCTGGAGCTGAGGCTAAATAGGCGGGATGTGAAAAAGCTCCCCGCCCTGCGGCGTAAGTGCCGCTGCCGGGTGCATATCCTGAAAAAAGGCGGCCTGCCTGCTTGGCTGAAGTCCATGAAAAAGCGTTGGGCACTGCTGTGGGGCACCCTGCTGTTCTTGATTCTGCTGGGGTTCGCTTCTCGGCGGATCTGGTTCGTGGAGGTCAGCGGCTGTCAAAACATGGACCAAGAGGTACTGCTGACCACCCTTTTAAAGGAAGGGGTGGGCCGGGGAAAAAACATACGGGGGCTGGTGCTTTCCGACATCGGCCGCCGTGTGGAGGCGCTGTATGACGAGATTGCCTTTTTGGGGCTGGAGCGGGAGGGCGTGTGCCTGAAAATCACCGTGTGGGAAGCTCGGGGAGAGGGAGCGTCTCTGGACTACAGCATTCCCTGCGATGTGGTGGCGGAGAAAAGCGGCGTCATCACCCGCCTGACGGTATATCGGGGGGAAGCCCGGGTAAAGGTAGGCGATCGGGTAGAGCGGGGAGACATTCTCATTTCCGGCACCGTCACCGCATGGGACGAAAGCATGACCTACACCACCCACGCCATGGGGGAAATCTACATGGCACGGGTCTATGAGGGGGAAGCCCAAGCCCCTCTCTATCAAAGTGAGGAGCGGGAAACGGGGGCGGAAGCACCCTACAGCGCTCTATTGCTGGGGGAAAGGATTCTCTGGGAGAAAAAGAGCCCCTTTGCACGCTCACTGCTATATGAGGGAGAAAGGGTCAGGCTTTGGAACCTCTTTTGCCCTATAACCCTGATACGGGGGGTATATGGGGAGACGGAGGAGGTGCAAAGCCCCCTAACTGAACAGGAGCGGCGCTCCCAAGCAGGGGCGCTGGCACAGCAGAGAGCCCTTTTGCAGGTGCCCAGAACCGCTTCCGTGTTGATGATTCACAGCTATACCTGCCGCCGGGAGGGAGTCCTCGTAGGCTTTTGCACCGTGACGGCAGAGGAAAAAACAGGAATACAGAGGGAGATAGAAACCTGAATGGAACTGCACACAAGGGAATGGATTGAAATAGACAGTCTGGAGGACACCGTCGGGCTGTTCGGGGTCTTCGATGAGAACTTGAAGGTCTTTGAAGAGGAGACGGGGACAGTCATCAGCGTTCAGAGCGACGGCATATGCATTGAAGGAGAGGCGGAGAATGCCTCCTTGTGCCGGGTGGTGCTGGAAAAACTGCTGGAGATGCAGCGCAAGGGAGAGGCCATCAATCGGGGGCGCATCCGCTATGCGGTGGATCTGGCCAGAGGGGGCAACGCCGAACTCATTAAGGAGATTATGGGGGACGTGATAGCCCTGACCTATCGGGGAAAGCAGATTAAGTGCAAGACCCTGGGACAGAAGAAGTATATCCAGGCGCTAAAGGAGCATGAGCTGGTCTTCGGCGTAGGCCCTGCAGGAACGGGGAAAACCTATCTGGCCGTGGCCATGGCGGTGCTGGCCTTTAAAAACAAAGAGGTGGACAAGATTATCCTCACCCGTCCTGCGGTGGAGGCAGGGGAGAAGCTGGGCTTTTTGCCGGGGGATCTGCAGAACAAGGTGGATCCCTACCTGCGGCCGTTATACGATGCTTTGCAGGAATTTTTCGGCCTGGAGACCTACAAGAGCCTTATGGAGCGGGGCGCCATTGAGGTGGCGCCGCTGGCCTACATGCGGGGACGGACCCTGAACAACGCCTTTATCATCCTGGACGAAGCCCAGAACTGCTCCGTGGAGCAGATGAAGATGTTTCTCACCCGCTTTGGGGAGGGAAGCCGCATTGTGGTCACGGGGGACATCACCCAGATTGACCTGCCCCGTGAGCGCAGAAGCGGTCTGATTCACGCCCTGCAGGTACTCAAGGACGTGGAGGGCATCGGCATCATCCGCCTGACCCACAAGGACGTGGTGCGCCATGAGATGGTGCAGAGAATCATTCAGGCCTATGAGCGGAACGAGAAGTTTGAGCGCAGCCGGGAGGCGGAGCGCAGTGAAAAGAAGGAGCGGGAACAGTAACTTGGAGGAGAAAAGGGCCAAACCTTTGACAAAAAAGCGGATGCACAAACGGCTGCGGCTATCCTTCGGCCTTTTGGGCGGGGTGTTGCTGCTGTGCCTGGGGGCGTATATCCTCCGCTGGCGTCCCTACGGCGTATCCCTTTCCTTAGGAGACAGGGTGCCTGAGGACATCCTTGCCCCCTATGCCATGGAGGATGCCTACCTTACGGAAATCAGCCGCCAGAAGGCGCGGCAGGAAGCGGCGCCTGTGTACGTTTCGGGAGAGGATGCCGCTCAAGAGGCTAAGGCGCACCTGGAGGAAAGGTTTGCCCGGCTGGAGGCCTTTATCAACGAGGCCGCCGCTTTGTGGCAAGAGGAAGCGGAACGCTTTGACGGGCAGTATTATTACAACAGCAAGAGCTGGCAGAGCATGCTTACGGAGCAAAAGCTGACGGACATACTGGCATCCTATAAACTAAGCGACCTGGTCTCTGCGGCGGCGGGATATGCCCTGCTGGAAGAGTATGTGCCTCAGGGGCAGAGAACCGTGAACCAGCTCGGGGACATCAGCAACTTGAAGGAAGCCTTTTACGCCGTACTGGAGCCCCTGTGGGCAGGGGGCGTTTCTCCCGAAAATGAGGAAGCCCTTCGGCAGCAGGCGGCATCGGCCTTAAAGCAGGGAAATCTCCCTGCGGCGGTGAAGACGGAGCTGGCAGAGAACATCTTAAAGCGATACTTAGTCTCCACGGCGAAGGTGGACGAGGCGGGCACGGAGGCGGCACGGGAGCAGGCGGCGCAGTCCGTTGCCCCCGTCATGCTGGAAAAGGGACAGGTGATTCTTTCTGCCGGCACCCTTGTGGGACAGGGGGAGCTTTCCCACCTGCGGCAGTTGGGTTTGCTCTTTGACGGCGGAAGTTTCATGGCCCGCTTGGGCAGCTACGTGCTGTATTTGCTTTTGTGCTTCGGGGTGTACGGGCTGTATTTGCTGATGTACTGCAAGCGGCTGCTGCTAAAGCGCAGGGACATGCTGTTTTTGGCGGGAGTTTTGGCCGTCACCTTGAGTTTTTCTCTTTTGACGGGACTCTTTGCACCCCGCTGGATTCCCTTTTTGCTGGGGGCGCTGGTGCTGGGAAGAAAGCTGGAGCTCGGGGACTTTGTGCCCGCGGCGGCACTGCTGGCCTTTACCGTCTGCCCCCTGGGAGCGGACGAGGGGCTGTTTTCGGCACAGGCCTTTGCCATGATGGCGGCGGGACTGTTGGGCGGACTCATGGCCGGCATGGTGTCCTGCCTGCTTTCCCGGAAAAAAGGTATGGCCCTTGCCGCTTTGCCGGGCGGAGTATTGGGCGGACTTTGCAGAATCCTTCCCCTTGTGTATGCAGGGGAAGAGGGCATATATATAGCGGGGGAGCTGGGTTGTGCCTTAGGGGGCGCCGCCTTGTCCCTTGGACTGGGACTGGGGCTGGAGGTGCTTTTTGAGCGGCTGGCCGCTGAAAGAAACGGAAAGGAGAGAGCCCATGATTGAGGTGTTGGGGGAAGGATATTCCCTGCATGAGAAGGAAACGGAGCTGATTCGCCGTGCCTGCCAAACGGCGCTTACCATGGAGGGCGCCAGGGGAGACATTACGGTGCTCATTGCCGACCCGGAGCGGATTCAGACCTTGAACCGGGACTTCCGCCATGTGGACAGGGTCACGGATGTACTGACCTTCCCGGCTTGGGAGGGGGAAGCCATCTTTGCCCCTTCGGACGGGTATCTGGGGGACATTATGATTTGCATGGAGCGGGCCAAGGAGCAGGCAGAGGAGTTCGGCCACTCTTTGGAGCGGGAGCTGGCCTTTTTGGCGGTTCATGGCACTTTGCACATTCTGGGCTATGATCATATGGAGCCGGAGGAGGAAGCCCTCATGCGGCAAAGACAGAGAGAAATTTTGGAAAGGATGGGAGAAACGCGATGAAGGCCTTATCTTTGGAAGAGGAAGCCCTGCTTAGGGAGAAGGCACGGGAGGCACGGGAGCATTCCTACAGCCCCTATTCCCACTATGCCGTAGGCGCCGCCCTGCTTACGGAGGAGGGGAAGATTTATCAGGGGTGCAACATTGAAAATGCCGGCTTCACCCCCACCATCTGCGCCGAGCGGACGGCCTTTTTTAAGGCGGTGTATGCAGGGGAGCGGCACTTTAAAGCCATTGCCATTACGTCCACGGGAGAGGACATCGGCTATCCCTGCGGGGTGTGCCGTCAGGTCATGGCAGAGTTTTGCGGCGGGGATTTTATCATCCTCTGCGAAAATCGGGACGGAAGCAAGCAGGACAAGAGCCTGTTTTCCGACCTGCTGCCCCACGCCTTCGGCCCCGGGGCGTTTACTCATTGAGAATCATAAGAGAAAGAGGAAACCATTTTGGCATATAAAAGCGGATTTTTCAGCATTGTAGGCTGTCCCAACGTAGGCAAAAGCACCCTGCTCAACGCTTTGGTGGGGCAGAAGATTGCCATCGTCACCGACCGAGCCCAGACCACCCGCAACCGCATTACGGGGGTGGTGACCAGGGAAGGGTACCAGATGATTTTTCTGGACACCCCCGGCATGACCGTACCCAGAAACAAGCTGGGGGAGTTCATGCAGAAGACCGCCGAGGACAGCCTTAACGACGTGGAGGCGGTGCTGTACATGGTGGATGTGCGGCAGGGAGTCGGCCAGCGGGACGAGGGGATTCTTCAGCGGCTGAAGAAGGTGAAGAGCCCCGTGCTGGTGCTCCTGAACAAGGTGGACGTGGCCACCCGCCTTATGGTGGAGGAAGCGGAGGAAGCCGTCCGCAGCCACGGGTTCACCAACATTATGACCCTGTCCGCCATGAAGGGAACGGGGCTGGAGGCTTTGGAAAGAAAGCTGACGGAGTACCTGGTGGAAGGCCCTCAGTATTTCCCCAGCGACATGGTGACAGATCAGCCGGAGCGGGTGATTTGCGCCGAGATGATTCGGGAGAAGGCTCTTGGACTTTTGAAGGACGAGGTGCCCCACGGCATCGGCGTGGGCATGGACAGAATGCAGATGCGGGAAGAAGGGGGGCTTATGGACTGCTACGCCACCATCTACTGCGAGCGGGAGAGTCACAAGGCCATCATCATCGGACGGGGCGGCAGCATGCTCAAAAAGATTGGTATGGAATCCCGAAAGGACATGGAGTGGCTGCTGGGCTGTCGGGTGAATCTGCAGCTATGGGTAAAGATTAAGGACGACTGGCGGAACAAGCAGGCCATGCTCAACGAGCTGGGGTATCAGGATAAGTAAAGGGGAGACGGTTTACTTCCTCTCTCTTTTGGGCATACTGTTCTCATGGAGAACAAGGAAAAGAAAGAGCGCTTCCGCCGCTTTTTAAAGACCGGGCGGGTGGAAGACTACTTAGAGTACAGGAAGACGGTTCATGAACCAGATCAAGACCAGATGCATCGTGACGGGGTACGCCGATTACCGGGACAACGATAGAATGCTGTCCCTGTTCAGCGCCGAAAAGGGGAGACTGGATGCCAAGGCACGGAACTGCCGCAAGGCCACCTCGCCCCTATTAAGCTGTACCCAGCCCTTTGTATACGGGGAGTATGTGCTCTTTGAGTACAAGGACAAGCTGGTGGTGGATCAGTGCGAGGTGCTGGAGAGCTTCTATGCCCTGCGGGAGGATGTGGAGCGCTTTGCCGCCGCCTCACTGGCCTGCTCCCTTTGCCGAGGCGCCGTGCAGGAGGGGGAGGGGAATGAGGCACTGTTTTCCCTGCTGTACCACACCATGTCGTATCTGGCCTATGGGGAAAGCGCCCCAAGGGACATGACAAGCTGTTTCCTCATTCACTTTCTTGCCTTGACTGGGTACCGCCCTGCCATTACCCACTGCGCCTTGTGCGGGCGGGACATGCGGGGGGACAGACTCTTCCACTTTGACGGGGAGAAGGGGGGCGCTTTGTGCCACGCCTGCTTCTTTACGGGGAAGACGGTCAGCGCCACGTCCCTGGAGGCCATGCGGCGGATGCTGCTGCTGGAGGAGGATCAGATGGATCGGGTGCGGCTGAAGGAGCCTTTGAGCCGGGAGGTGCTGTCATTGCTTATGGAGTATACCCTGCTGTATTTCCCCAACGTGCAGAAGGCCGCAGAGCTGTTCCTGGGGCTGTAGAGAAGGAATAAGCCGGGGCGGGGCGGCGGGTTCGCAAAGCGAACCCTTGCACGGGTGCGGGCATTCTGCCCGCGCCCGTGCAAGAGAAGGGCTATGCCCTTCCGCCGCCCCGCCCCCCGCAAAACAAAAAGAAACAAAAACGGACACCCAGCGGTGTCCGTTTTTTCTGTAGTGAAATGGTGTTAAGCCTTAATAGAAAGTAGCGATGGGTTCCTCGGGTTCGGAGGCGGGGCGGATGCTCTTTACGTTGAACACGGGGCCCTTTTTTCCGTAGACGGGGGAGAAGCGCACCTCAATGGCGGCCTGTATCCGATACCACTGGGCGTGTTGAAGCTCGCTGACCTTGGGGTAGCGGAAGGCGAAGGCGGCAAACTGCACATCGTTGGCACAGCACTGCATCAACTGCCGTCCCGCCACAAAGGTCTCCTTGGGCATGCGCCCCTTGGTGGCCACCAGCAGGTTCATCTCCACGGTCTTGCCGTGGTACTTTTTAAAGTCCTCCAGCAGATCCTGATAGAACAGGGCATAGTCCCTATCCTCCACCTCAATCACCGGAGCGTTGACGTCAAAGGGCAGGGGGTCGATGATTTCGTCGTACTCCGTCTTTCCCGAGTCATAGCTGTAGGCAATGTCGCATTGACGGGAAACCGCACGGACAATCTTGTGCAGAGCCATCTTGTCCGTGTCCTCCGTTACCCGGTTGAACAGCACCAGCTCCGCCGTCCGCAGTTTGTTGAATACGTGCTGGCGGAGATTGGCGTTGTACTGGGCAAAGGTAGTGCTGTCGATAAACAGAGTCTCCCCGGCAATGGCCCAGTTTTCGGGCAGAGCCTGGAAGAAGGAATCCAGCATCCACATGCCGTTGTACTCCACCATAATGCGGGTGGGCTTGTACTGCTTCTCCAGCTTCTTCAACAGAAGCTCGGTAAGGGCTTCCTCCTCCTCCACGGTCTCCACCTGGACGGAGGCGTTGGCGGGCAGCTTGCTTACATCCAGCTCCGTTTCACCCTCTTCACACTGAAGAACCAGAATTTTCTGCCCCCGGTTGAACTCCTTGTCCTCCAAAAGGCTCTGTATAAAGCTGGTCTTGCCGGCATCCAGAAAGCCGGTAAACAGAAATACGGGAATATCCATAATGTTTTACAGCGCAAAGAGCTTTTGCAGCTTGTCCTCCTGCAGCTTGGAGCCGATGACGCAGATGCGCCCCGTAACGGCGGCAGACCCGCGGCGGATGTCCGCCTCACCGGGCACATAGTCAAAGTACAGCCATTGGCCGTCGGCACTGTCCAAAAGTCCCTTGCTGCGGAGAATCAGACCGTACTCCTCTGTGTCCAAAGCGGCCAGAATGGCCTTAAGCTCCGCTTCCGTATACTTTCTGGGAGTCTCCATGCCCCAGCTGGTGAACACCTCGTCGGCATCGTGGCCGTGGTGGTGATGGTGCTCATGGTCATGATGGTGGCAGGAGCAGTTGGGATCGTCGCACTCTTCCTCCTCATCATGGTGGTGATGATGGCAGTGATGCTCGTGCCCGCCCTCATCCTCATCGTCATGGTGATGGTGGCAGCAGTGATGCTCGTGCCCGTCCTCATCCTCATCGTCATGGTGATGGTGGCAGCAGTGATGCTCGTGCTC
>CAYUHW010000001.1:10184-22090 GCA_964444605.1 uncultured Christensenella sp.
CGTGCTCGTCCTCCTCCTCATCATGGTGATGATGGCAGTGATGATGCTCGTGTTCTTCTTCCTCCAGCTCCTTGAGAGCGGCTTCCAAAGTACTCTTTTTCTCCATGGCGGCCAGAATGGTCTCCCCGTCCAGCTCCTCCCAGGGGGTGGTAATCAAAGTGGCGGTGGGGTTCTTCTCCTTCAGCAGGGCCACGGCGGCGCTGAGCTTTTCTTCGGGAAGCCCGGCGGTGCGGCTGAGAATGAGGGAGTTGGCGTTTTCTACCTGATTGTTGAAGAATTCGCCGAAGTTCTTCATATATACCTTTACCTTCTTGGCGTCCACCACGGTGGTGAAGCTGTTGAGGCAGATGTCCTTGGAGTCAATGCGCTCCACGGCCTTGATGACGTCGCTGAGTTTGCCTACGCCGCTGGGCTCGATGAGGATACGGTCGGGGGCATAGGTGTCCAACACCTTCTGCAGAGCCTTGCCGAAGTCGCCCACCAGGGAGCAGCAGATACAGCCGGAGTTCATTTCCGTAACCTCAATGCCTGCATCCTGCATGAAGGCGCCGTCAATGCCGATTTCGCCGAATTCGTTTTCAATGAGCACCAGCTTCTCCCCCGCAAAGGCCTCTTTGATGAGCTTGCGGATGAGGGTGGTTTTGCCTGCACCCAAAAAGCCGGAGAATATGTCAATCTTTGTCATGTTTCCAATACCTTCTTCTTCCAATGATTCTGTTACAGAATATTATACCCGCTTTGTCAAGCTTTTTCAACGGGGGAGAGAGCAGTTGCGCAAAAGTTCACATAAGTACTTCCTTTTTTTAAAGAAAAAAGCCCGGAAAGCCGGGCTTTGAGACGATAGGATTATTTTCCGTTGACGCTGACGCCGGGAATGCGCACGGCCAAGGGGCCTTCGTAGGAAGCATCCTTATAGCGTTCCTCGGAGAAGGTAAGCTGTCCCTGCTTGTCAAAGAGACTGCCGTTGATGGAGCCGCCGGTGCGCAGTTCCACCCCCTGCTCCGTAAACAGATACGCAAGGCGGATTTCCCCGCCGAAGTAGCCGGAGAAGGAATCCATCTGGAAGTCGGAGAAGCTGACGGGGTACAAGGCTCCCTTCTTCATCTCTTCAAAGGGCACGGTGCCGTTGTCCAGCCGCACCCGACGGTAATCCCCTGTGGGCTCCACGCCCAGATACCGGCAGAAGCGGTTGCCGCCGTGGATGCATTCCACCCTGCCTTCCTTGAGCAAGGGGCGCTCCGTCATGGGGATGCCTTCGGGGGAGAAGGGGGCAGAGGGTACCAGGGTCAGGTTCAGAGCTTCGCCCGTGGTGATTTCGCCCTGGGCCTGGGTGCCTACCTGCCAGTCGGAATACTTGGGATAGAGCATGGAGGCGTGGCTGCGGTTGCTGTACAGATTCAGCAGCGTGGCTACATGCTCACCGGACAGCACCACATCGTAGACCCCCGCCTTGGGGTAGTCTTGGGCGTGGGCACGGTCGCAGACGGTGGTCAGAGCCTTGGCGGCCTTATCCTGCAGAGCCTCCCGATCCAGATCCTCATAGCGGAAGGAGAAGTACTGCTCCACATCCTGAGGCTCCTTGGCCTGCACCACGAACTCGCCGCTGCATTCATACTTCCCAAAGGCCACATCCGTTCCCGTGGAGGTGAGGATGCGGGTTTCCTGTCTGTTGACAAAGATTTCGGCGCTGTTGATGAAGGCGTCTTCCCGCACATCTGCGGAGAAGAGAGCGTCGGCCATGATTTGGGCGCTTTCCTCCGGAGATTGGCCGCTCAAAGTGGAGGGCATCTCCTTCATGGGCGCCTTGGGGCCTTCGTACAGGGGATACCAGGGGTTCTTGGCGTAGCCTGCGGCGGCATAAGCACTCTTGAGAAGGGAGGAAACCTCCTGTTCCTCCATGCCGGGGAACAGCCGCACCTGAGAAGCGCCCAGATACCGCTTGTCTCCCTCGGTAAAATCCCGATACAGGGTCACTTCATACTCCGTGACCTCCTTCAACCGCCGCATATCCAGGTTTCTGCGGATAAAGAACAGCTCCGCAGAGGCACGGCGGGTTTCGGTAAGGCTGTAGGCGTCCATGCCCAGTGCCTGCAGGGTTTGTAAAATCATCTCTTTCATACTGCTTCCTCCTTAGCCCAGCCGAATTCTGGCCTTGATGTAGGGGCCGCCGTCGGAGACCTTGACCCACTCCTTGTATCCCTTGCCGCAGAAGCCGCCGCCTGCCAGCTTGACATCGGGGCTCATCATGGTGATGGACTTGAGCAAATCCGGCACATAGCCCGTAAGCACGATGGGGGAGAAAATCCGCCCCGTGAGCTTGCCGTCCTTAATCTCCTTGGCAATGGACACCATGCACTGGATGCCCCAGTTCTTGGGATCCTCCATGCCGGAGCTGGGTGCTTCCAGCAAAAAGCCGTAGGGAATGGAGGCAATCATGTCCTCCACGGAATCCTGCCCGCCCTCAAAGAAGGTGTTGGTCATGCGGGTGTAGGCCTTGCGCTCAAAGCTCTCCCGGCGGCCGTTTCCCGTGGGGACGGTACCCAGGGCCTCGGCGGAGCGGATGTCGCTGATGCCCGTCTGCAGGATGCCGTTTTTAATGATGATGGTGTCGTGAGCGAGAGTGCCCTCGTCGTCAAAGAAATAGCTGCCCGTCTGGTTGCCTATGGCGGCGCCATCGTGCATGGTCACCAGGGAGGAGGCTACCTCCTTGCCCACATAGTGGCGGGCCAGGGCTCTGTCCTTGACAAACATGTCCATCTCCACCCCGTGGCCGAAGGCTTCGTGGACGATCATGCCCGTTACATCGGGATTGCAGACACATTCATACTCGCCGGGGACAATGGGCTGGGAGTCCAGCAACGCCACGGCGGTGTCGGCAACGGACTGCACCTTTTCCTCCATGGAAGTCAGAAGTTCCATGCCCCCTGCAACGGAACAGCCGTGGTAGGCGTTTTTAATCTCCTGTCCCTTGCGGGCAATGGCCATGAGGTTGCCGCTGGTCCAGAGCAGATCCTGCATAAGGTCTCTGTTTTTGGAGAGGAAGATCTTATGGATTTCCTGATAGGCACAGCCTGCGCCGAAGTCCATAACCCCTTCCGCTGCCTGAAGACCCTGCTGCCGCAAGGCGGTGAGGCGGGACAAAATGGCCTCGTCCCCCATGCTTTCGGGGTGAATCTCATATTCGGACGCCCCGGCAAAGACCGCAGGCTCGTCGGCGGGACAGCCCTTTTCCATAAAGGCCGTGCCACGGGGCAGTTCGCCCAGCTTTTTAAGACCCTGGCGGATGCGGGCGGCAATCCGGGGCAAGGTTTCGGCGCTAATCTCTGTGCAGGCATATTCGCCGTAGCCCTTTTCGTCCATGACACGGATGACAAAGCCCTTGCGGGTGAGCATTCCGTCTTGGGAGACACTGACCCCTCGGCCAGAGACGGAGTAGTTCTTGCTCACGGTGTCCTGGCCCAGTACGCTGACGTATTCGTATTCCTTTTGCAGCAGGGAAATCAACTCCTGAAGCAGGGGCTTCTTCTGCAGCAAAAAGGCGCTGGAAGCAACTTTCATCTGTACACCTCCTGTTGTGTGTTAGCATGAGTATACCACGATTGAGCCCGTCTGTCATTAAGAAAGAAGGGAAAAGGAGGGCTAAAGCCGGGGGATGGGAAGCTGAGAGCATAAAAAAGCAGGGGCGGAGGTTCCGTCCCTGCCTGCTCGGATATGGTTGTTTAGGAAATCATGTCTCCCTGATGGGCGATGAGGGTGGCGTCATAGACACCGTCCACACGGAGGAACTTATCCACAAAGCCCGTCTCGCTCTGGCGGATGCGCAGTTCCACGGTCATCTCGATGCCGTCCCGCTGGACGGTCTTGGACTTAACGCGGCCGTTGGGAAGCTGAGCCACCATCTGCTTAATCTGGCGGGAAGCGCTCTCGTCGTAGTGGAGGATGAGCAGGTAGGGAGCGGAGGAGCGTCCCTTGAACATGGTCATGACCACCATGAGCAGACCCACAAAGATGGCGCCGACTACGCCCTCAATGAAGTAGCCCGCACCCAGGGCGATGCCCTCGGCAATCGCCCAGAACATGTATACGGTGTCGATGGGATCCTTGATGGCCGTACGGAAACGGACGATGGACAGAGCGCCCACCATGCCCAGAGACAGCTTTACGTTGTTGGACATGAACATGATGACCATGGCGCTGACCATGCTGAGCATAACCAGACTCAAATTGAAGGTGCGGGAATAGATGACGCCGGCAAAGGTGACCCGGTAGATGAAGAACACATACAGCCCCACCAAGAAGGCGGCGATGACGGTGAAGATGGTCAGCCAAGGCTGATAGTTCTGAAGCTGGAACATATAGCTGAAGGTTTCGGACATTTTCTCTCTCCTTTTAATATTCTGCGTTACAGGCAGTCAGACTGCCCATGGTTCAAAAGTCAAACTGGCGGCACACCAGATATTTGCTGGCGGCCACACGGGAGGCGGCATCCACCTGAATGAGACTGCGGATGTATCCGGGGAGGTAGCGGTTGAACTTGACCTCCAGAATGCAGCAGTCGCCGTAATCCGTGGCGGGGTAGGTGACGGCTTCGGGGTTGAACAAATCCGTACAGCGCATACCGGTGCGTACGTTTCGATCGAAGGTAATGCGCACATCCTCCAGAGGGAAGACGAAGGGCTCCCGCTCATAGTCCACCAGTACCTTGGGACGAAGGTACTCCGTCCGCAAGGCGGCGTACAGCTCCTTGGCAAAGGGTTCCTTGCGCTGGAGGAGGAAGCTGTATTCCCCGCTTAAAACGGCATCGCACTGGGGACGGGTCAGGGAGAGGCTCTCCTTTTTGATGAACTGGCCGTTCTTGTGCTTGCGCTCGAACTTGATGGTCTTGTCGGAATAGTTGTAGATGCGGATGCGGTACTTATCCCGAAACTCCACCCCGCTGACCTTTTCTTCCACCGCCCGCTCGTAGGGGCTGTCGAAGTACAGGCTGCGGATTAAATAGGTACCTCCGTTTTTGGCGGCGTACGGATCCTGAGAGAGGGTCAGCCTCAGCCGTGTGGCCAAATACTCGCTCTCTCCCGGGCTCATGAGAAACTTAAGCTCGTGTCTGTATCCCATGGCTCCCCTTTCTTACTTAGCCCGGCCGAAAATCTCAATCATCTTTTCGTCCGTCAGCTTGTAGTTGGTGTACTGGTTGATATAGGCCTTGCAGTACTTCAGGTAGTAGGCCGGATAGTTCTCTGCATAGCCGATGATGTTGTTGATGTGACCCCGCCAATACCTCAGCGTCAGCCCCCAGCGGGGGAAGTCCCACTGAATCTCGGCATCGATGTTGTCGGCCAGCTCGTTGGCCTTGGCCACAATCTTCTCTGTAGAGTATACATCTTTAAACATGACACCGCAATACTTCAGGAATATTTCTACAAATTCGTTGTTTTGCAGAAGGCTTCGGGCCAGCACCGTGGAGAAGCCTTTTCCGGCGCCGTGCCCCTCTTCCCGCAGGTATTTATAGAAGAAGTCCCGTCGGTATCCCGTGGTGGTGGTCTCGGACTCATTGTCGTTTCGGTTCATGGCCCAGTCAAAGTCGTAGGGAAGCCACCGCCAGCGGCTGTCCTTTTCCGAGGAGCGCCAGAACTTGATGTTGCCCGTGTCCGTGTTGCCTACGATAATCTCCAAGGCGCAGTACATGGCAAAGTTCTCCACGTCCACCTTAGAGCATACATAGGCGTAGGCGTTGGGGTCGGACAGATCGCAGTTGTGATCCTGACAATACTGAATCAGGGCCTTGTAATCGTCCGCGGCGCCCTCGTCTCCGGAAACGTACACGCCGTTGCCCCGAAGAATGTCGATGGTGTCCTTGTCCTGAATGGAATAGTGCTGGGCCAAATAATTGCGGCTGACCTTTTCCCGCAGGTTGTAGACCCCCCAGTACTGGCCGTTGATGTAGACCACCGTCTGCACATAGGCCTGGACGGCCATGTCGATGTCTGCATCGTCCGCCAGCCCCAGAATCAGCACGTCCCGAATGCGGGACAGGTTCCAGTCCTTGGCCGAAGCCCGCAGTACCAGAGACTTATACTCCGTAAAGGGGCGGTTCTCAAAGAAGGGGTAGTTGATGGTGCTGCCGCCGTAGCCCTTGCGGGCGATGAGGGCAATGCCCTTCATGCGGTCGTAGCGGGAGTAGGAGCCGAAGATGCGGATCATCAGGTTCTGGGTGTACTCCACACTTTCCCCTCCGGGGGTGGTGTAGGTCATGTGCGCCTGCCGCTCCCATTCCTTGCCCCGCTGGTTGAAGTTGGCCCCCTGATAGTGCTTGCTGCCCGTTTCCTCTATGCCGGAAGCGGGGAGGGTGCCCTTATAGCGGTTTCCCAGCACATAGATGCCGTAGTCCAGATTATAGAGATTGTCCGGGTCGGTAACCAGAAAGACTACGGGCAGCGTGGTGCTGTGGGCTTCCTGGGTCTCCGTATCCCCAATAATAATATAGGTAGCGGAAGATACCTCGCTCTTGTACCCCGACCCGTCCGTGGAGAAGGTGCGGGCCCGAATGACCGTGTTCTCCGAAAGGGTGAAGGTTTGCCCCGCCTGATAGCGGGTGGAGCTTTCCGTGGGGGTGGTAGCGTCCAGGGTGTAGGTCACATAACAGCCTGCGGGGACGGAAATGGTCACGCTCTGGGTGCCGTGGTATAGGCCGCTGTCCAGAGAGAACACGGGCATCTCGCAGTAGGTGCGGCTGTTCAGCACGCCCGTGTTGGCGGCGCCCTCCGTGGGGGTCTCGGAAAAGCCCCAGTCCCCGTTGGTGTTCTTGGCGTAGCTTAAACAGGCGGTAGCCTCCGGCACGTTGATTCGGTCGATGAGCACGCCCTCCCGGTTGTAGAGGTACAAAGTCTCCCCCTCCCCCGACACGGAGAAGCTCAAGGTCAGCGCCTTCATCTCGGCGGTAACGGAACTTTCCGTTTCGCCCTCCCGAGGAAGGCTGCCCTTCATATTGAGGATGAGATATCCTTTCCCGGCGATACTCGTTCCATCAGGAAAAACCCATTTGGTGGGGTTGTTGACGCTGTCGGAGAGGGAGTAGCCCGTCAGGTTTACCGCCTCATCGGAGCTGTTGTACAGCTCAATCCAGCTTCCCAAGTCCTTGTCCCAGGGAGCGTTCTTCTGGGCGACATTCAAATACCAGCTGTAGCCCTCGGAGAGAATCTCGTTGAAGGAGATGTCATGGACGCCCAAGTTCGGATTCCGCTGGCTGTCGAAGGCATTGAAGCCGGCGACGGTGTTGGGATAGCCGGGGGTGGGCTTGTCCGTCTGGCCGAAGGAGGAGTTGGGATCAAAGTCCCCCAGCTCGTTGTAGGCCCGGGCGAAGGAGTAATCCTTCAGGGCGCTTTCGTAGGAGACCTTGTCCAGGGTGCCGCCGTTGGCATCGGTAAACAGAAGGGTCTCCCCCTTGGAGGAGAGGGCAAAGTTCAAATAGATGTATCCTTCCGCATCCCCCGTACAGCACCACAGCACCAGATACTCTCCGCCTTCGATGACGGTGCCTTGGGGGAAGGTGAACTTGTAGGGCTTGCTCTCATCGTCGGAGAGGCCGCAGCCGGACAAATCTACAGAGGTGTTGTTGGAATTGTACAGCTCAATCCAGTCGGGGTAGCTGCCGTCGGGGCCGGCGGTGGTAATGCCGTTGCTGGGCATAAACTCGCTGATGTACACCCCGTTGTGGACGGTGGCCCCGGACTGCACAGGCTCATCGGACAGCATCTTGCTGTTTTCAAAGGCGGCAATGCCATCGGGAGTGTTGGGATACCCGGGGCTGGGAAGCATCTGCTCCCACTGCATGGTGACGGTGTTCAAAGCCAGCACCTGCCCGGCAAAGATGTCGTTGAGCTCCTTGGAGAGAATCATGTGGCCGGAGGCGTCCGTAAAGCGGAGCACGTCCCCGGACCCCAGCTTAAAGTCGGCGATGAGGGCATCGTTGACCTTATCCCCGGTGCACCAGACGATTATGTACTCTCTGGCCTTTATCACTGTGCCCGTGGGGAAGAGCCAGGCTCTGTCCTCCCGGTCGGAAAGGGTGTAGCCGGAGATATCCACGTCGGCGTCGGAGTTGTTGTACAGCTCCACATAGTCCGGATGCCCCCCGTTGGGGTCGGTGACGGAGCCGGTGTTGCTGAGCATAATCTCGCTGACAAGTACAGGCGAGCCGGACTGCTGACCGTCGGCTGTTCCCGTGGAATGCTTTCGGTTCAGACAGCTTGCCAGCACGATGGAAAGCACCAGGGCGATGCCCAGCACAATCACAAGCATGAGCTTGGCTCTGGGAATGCCATGGATGGTTCTTTGTTTGCGCATGGAGTTTCCTTTCTATAACAGAGGAATCAGCTAAGTTTAGCACCTTTCCCCTCACTTCTCCATAGATAGGGGAAATTATTCACACTCTTTTGACATATTGAGGACTTTTCGGCGAATCGGAAACGGGGAAGAGGGAAAAATCAGGCAGGGACGGCACGCCGTCCCCTCCTTTTCTTTTCTCTATTCTCTGTTCTCTGTTCTCTGCCCGCTGCTCTCTTCCTCGGCGTCCTCTTCCCCGTGGGGCGCCAAGGCCACGCAGGCGATTCTGGTGCCCTCATCCACCCGCATGAGGCGGACGCCCTGGGTGGCTCTGCCGATAACGGGAATCTGGGAAGCGGGGGTGCGGATCACCGTGCCGTCGTCACGCACCAGCATGACATCCTGCTCATCGGTGGTCATCTTCAGGCAGGCCAGAGACCCCGTGCGCTCGGTAAGGCTCATGGCCATAATGCCCTTGCCGCCTCGGCCCTGCTGACGGTACTGCTCTTCCTCCGTGCGCTTGCCCATGCCCTTTTCGGAAACGGTGAGCACGCTGCCCCCGGGAATGACCTTGACCATGTCTACCACCACATCCTCATCATCCAGACGGATGGAGCGAACGCCCATGCCTCCTCGGCCGGTGGGACGGACATCCCCCTCGCTGAAGCGGATGCACATGCCCTCTCGGCTGGCGATGATAAAGTCATCCTTGCCTGTGGAGACCTCTACGGAGATGAGCTCGTCTCCCTCCTTGATGGTCTGCACCAGCAGGCCGCCCTTGCGGATGTTGCTGCATTCGGAGAGGCGGGTGCGCTTAATGAGTCCCTGTCTGGTAGCGGTGACCAGATAGGCGGGGCTTTCCATGAGATTCCTGTCGGCGGGGAACATGGCCGTGACCTTTTCCCCGTCCTGCAGCTGCACCAGATTCACCACCGGCACGCCCTTGCTGGTGCGGCTGGTTTCGGGAATGGCGTAGCAGCGGGTGCGGAAGACCCGGCCCCGGTTGGTATAGAAGAAGATGTCGCTGTGGGTGGAGGTGACGAACATTCTCTCCACAAAGTCCTCTTCCTTGGTTACATGCCCTACGACCCCGCGGCCGCCCCGGTTCTGGGTGCGGTACACGTCGGGAGAGAGCCGCTTGACGTAGCCGAAGTGGGTCATGGTCACCACCATGTCCTCCTCCTGAATAACGTCGTCCAAATCTATATCGTCCAGCACCTGGGTAATCTCCGTGCGCCGGGGATCGGCGTACTTTTCCTTTACCGCCAGTGCTTCCGCCTTTACAATTTCCATGAGCTTGTGCTCATCGGAGAGAATGCCCTGCAGTTCTTCTACCCGCACTTTCAGCGCCGCTTCCTCTTCACGGAGCTTGTCCCGCTCCAAGCCAACCAGCTTCTGCAGACGCATGTCCAAAATGGCCTGTGCCTGCCGCTCGGAAAGGCCGAACCGCTCGCCCAAACGCTCCTTGGCCTCGGGGCCGTTCTTGGAGGTCTTGACAATCTGCACCACTTCGTCGATATTGTCCAAGGCCACAATGAGGCCTTCCAAAATGTGCAGACGCTCCAGGGCCCGGTTCAAATCGTAGCGGGTGCGGCGGGTGACTACGTCCTTTTGGTGCTGGAGGTAGTAATAGAGCATGTCCCGCAGGTTCAAAATGCGGGGGGTGCCGTCCACCAGTGCCAGCATAATGGCGCCGAAGGTATCCTGCATGGCGGTGTGCTTGTAAAGATTGTTCAGCACCACCTGGGCGTTAACGTCCCGCTTCAGCTCGATGACGATGCGGGTGCCCGTGCGGTCGGTTTCGTCCCGCAGATCGGAGATGCCTTCCAGCTTCTTTTCCCGCACCAGCTCCGCAATGCGCTCCACCAGACGGGCCTTGTTCACCTGATAGGGAATTTCGGTGACGATGATGCGGCTGCGGTTGGCGCTCATCTGCTCAATCTCGGTCTTTGCCCGCACCACAATGCGGCCCCGTCCCGTGCGGTAAGCCTCGGCTACGCCCAGACGGCCCATGATGATGCCTCCCGTGGGGAAGTCGGGGCCGGGGATGTACTGCATGAGGTCGTCCACGGTGATGTCCGGGTTGTCGATCATGGCACAAAGAGCGTCCGTGACCTCCCCCAGATTGTGAGGGGGAATGTTGGTAGCCATGCCTACGGCAATACCGCCGGAGCCGTTGACCAAGAGGTTGGGGTACCGGCAGGGCAGCACCAGAGGCTGCTGAAGGGTTTCGTCAAAGTTGGGGCCGAAGTCCACCGTGTCCTTGTCGATATCCGCCATCATCTCCATGGCCAGCTTGGACATACGGGCCTCGGTGTAACGCATGGCCGCCGCGCCGTCTCCGTCCACGGAGCCGAAGTTGCCGTGGCCATCCACCAGCAGATACCGGGTGTTGAAGGGCTGGGCCAAACGCACCATGGCATCGTATACGGAGGAGTCGCCGTGGGGGTGGTACTTGCCCAGCACGTCGCCTACAATACGGGCGCTCTTTCTAAAAGGCTTATCGGAAGTAAGCCCCAGCTCGCTCATGGAGTAGAGAATGCGCCGATGAACGGGCTTTAAGCCGTCCCGCACGTCGGGCAGGGCTCTGTCCACGATAACCGCCATGGCGTAGGAGATGAAGCTCTTTTTCATCTCCTTTTCCAGATGGATAGGTAAGATTGAATTGCTCATAGTGCGCCTCCTATACGTCCAGATACTCAACCAGCTTGCTGTTCTCTACGATAAAGTCCCTGCGGGGCTCTACCTTGTCGCCCATAAGCAGGGTGAACAGCTCATCCGCCTGCACGGCATCGTCCATGTGCACCTGAAGCATAAGGCGGGTCTCCGGGTTCATGGTGGTATCCCAAAGCTGCTCCGGGTTCATTTCGCCCAGACCTTTGTACCGCTGGACCTCGGCCTTGCCGTCCCGGCCGATTTCCTGCATGGTGGCTTCCAGCTCCTCGTCGGAGTAGACGTACCGCTCGAACTTCCCCTTCTTTACCAAATAGAGAGGGGGTTGGGCGATGTACACATACCCCTTTTCGATGAGGGGACGCATGTGACGGAAGAAGAAGGTCAAAAGCAGCAGACGAATATGGCTTCCGTCCACGTCCGCATCGGTCATGCAGATGATCTTGTGGTAGCGGAGCTTGGTTTCGTCAAAGTCGCTGTCCATGCCCGCACCGAAGGCGGTGATCATGGACTTAATCTCGTTGTTGGCCAGCATTCTGTCCATGCGGGCCTTCTCCACGTTGAGAATCTTGCCGCGCAGAGGCAAGATGGCCTGAATGGTTCTGTCGCGCCCCATCTTGGCGGAGCCTCCTGCGGAGTCGCCCTCGACGATGAAGATTTCGCACTTGGAAGGATCCTTCTCTTGGCAGTCGGCCAGCTTTCCGGGCAGAGCGGCGGAGTCCAGCACGGACTTGCGGCGGGTGAGCTCCCGGGCTTTTCTGGCGGCGTCTCTGGCCCTGGAGGCGGTGACGCATTTTTCCACAATGAGCTTGGCCTGAGCGGGGTTCTCCTCCAGATACTCCGTCAGCTTGTCGGCTACGGCGCCGTCCACCATGGGACGGATGTCGGCGTTCCCCAGCTTGGTCTTGGTC
>CAYUHW010000002.1:0-21906 GCA_964444605.1 uncultured Christensenella sp.
CGGTGACAGCTCTCACGGGTTTACGCAGTAAAACCGTTGTACACTAAGGGAGCCGGGGACTATAAAGCCTTTTTCGCTGCATTTGCTTTTGACCGTGAAAACAACTTATTACCGCATGGCTCCCCTTATTGAGTAAGGGGAGCTGTCTGAGCGGTAGCGAGGACTGAGGGGATAAGCGAATAAAAGGGATACAGAGTATCCCCTCCAAAACCCATCCGCAGGACAGATTCCACCGCCTCAGGCAACGGGGATAAGAGGGAAGGCAGAACATAGCTTCTCCCCACACAAAAAAGGAACCCGGGGGTTCCTTTTGCGCTTTCAGAGATTAGTTAAAGTTGACGGTGATTTCGTTGAAGGACTTTTTGTCCCAGTAGTTAAAGGACCAGGGGCAGTTGCGGTAGGTAGCGGTGGGGCCGCAGGAGGTGGTAAAGTTTTTCACCTCGTCATACTCAAACTCCTCGGCAAGCTCAATGGCCTGAGCCTGGACGGCTTCCATCCACTCAATCAGCTCGCTTGCATAGGTGCTCAGGGAGTTGCTCTTGCCGCTGTTGGATTTGTTGGCTTCCCGCTTTACGTCCTCGTAGCAGTCCAGCATGGCGTTGTAGGTGTCCAAGAAAGCATAGTACATATTCCGCTGGGCGTCCGTATACTTTCTGGGGTCTATCTCGCTCCTGTGGAGCCCTGCGGACAAAAGCACCACGCCCTCGCTCATGGGAGCCGGGGTCTCGGGGGCTTCGGGAGGCTCGGTGGGGTCGGGCTCGGGGGCAGGCTCCTCCGTCTCCACGGGGAGAGGAGTGTTCTGTCCCTCTATGGGGGTGGGCTCGGGGGTTTCCGTAGGCTCGGGGGTCACATCCAGAAGCTTGTTGTCCTCCTCGATGCACTCCTCCACATAGTCCGCCAGCCCTTCGCACAGATCGATATACTCGTCAATGAGCAAAGACGCCCAGTAGTAGCGGGCATAGCCCAGGGTGTACTTGTTGTGGCGGGACACGTCCACGTTGTAAATCTGCTTAATCAGCTTCGTGCGGTTGCCCTGATCCGTAAACACGAAGTTCCAGTGGAACAATGTGGCGCTGGAGCCGGAGAAGCTGTACATGCCGATATCCTCGGCGTCAAGGCCGTAGGCAAAGGCCGCCAGAGCCGCCGTCTGCTCGGCGGAGCAGTTGGTGTACACGCCCTCGGTTACGGCGGAGAGGATGGCGGGGATGCTGGTAATCAGATTCTTCTCCTGCATGGTCTTAAACAGAGCCACCAGCATATTCTTCTGCCGCTGGACACGGTTGCTGTCTCCCGTAGAAAGAGTCCCGTGGCCGCCCTTGCGCACCCGCATATAGTCCAGGCAGGCCTGACCGTCCATGTGCTGGAGTCCCTTCTTGTAGTAGCGGCCGCCGTTGTCAAAGTCGCCTTCCAGATCATACTCTACGCCCCCCACGGCATCGATGAGCTCCTTGACGGACTCCATGGTCACAGCGTAGTAATAATCTACGTCAATGCCCCCCAGCATCCACTCGGCGGTTTCGCAGACCTTCAAAAAGCCCTCGCCGTTTTCGCAGTACAGGCCGTAGTTGGTGCCGTCGGTGCCGCAGTTCAAAGAGGCGTTGAGCTTATAGATGCCGTCCACCCCGGGAATCTTCCCGTAGGTGTCTCTGGGGATGGAAATTAAGTCCACTTTCTTTTCATCAAAGTTCACGGCGGCGACAATCATCACGTCGGCGTGGAAGGCGTTGCCCTTCTTGCCGCTCCAGGAGTCCTCCACGCGGGCGTCCTCATAGTCCACGCCGATGAGCATGATGTTGACGATGTTGTGCATCATGGAGGTGTCCGCCTTTAAAAGCAGCTCCTCATAGGGGTCCATGGTGGGGCTGGGGGTGGGAACATCCGTAGGCGCAGGGGTGCCTTCGGGAGGCTCCGTAGCCGCCGAAGCGGGGGTGGTAATGGCAATGGCCGGGGTGTCGGTAGGCTTAAAGAGCTCCTGTCCGTTAAACAGGATGCCGGAGAGCTTTCCTCCTATTAAAATACCCAGTGCGATAATCAAAACGGCACCGGCGCTGATGAGGGCGATGAGCCTTGTCCTCTTGGCTTTGAGTTGGGTTTGATCCACGGTTGGCGTGTCTCCTTTTCGTATCATACTCTGTATTCTGCATCCGCCCCAAGGGAAGGATATGCTGTTCTGCCTGTATCATATACTCTTTGGCGCCGGTTTTCCACTGTCTAAGGTGGAATATAACAAACATTTTACAAATCCGTGACATCTGGAGGGGAAGAGCATCTTCCTTTTTTTCCAGAGTATGCTATAATAAGCTGAATATTTTAGGAGAACATGCTATGATCGCAGTTATACCAGCCTATCAGCCCGACGAAAAGCTTCTGGGCGTGGCAGAAAATCTTTTGAAGCAAACGGATTACACCGTACTGATTGTGGACGATGGCAGCAGAGAAAGCTGCCAGCCCATCTTTACCCAACTGGAGGCCTATGAGCGCATTACCGTTTTGCACCACGAGGTGAACAAGGGCAAGGGCGCCGCCATGAAGACCGCCTTCCGCTACATTCACGAGCACATGCCCGAGGAGGAGGGGCTCATTACCATCGATGCAGACGGCCAGCACCTGGTGCCCGACGTCATTCGGGTGGTGCAAGCCTTCCGCCAGAATCGGGATGCCCTGGTCACGGGCTCCCGCCGCTTTACGGGAAACGTCCCCTTTAAGAGCATGGCGGGGAACTCCATCACCCGCTTCGTCTTCGCCGTCAGCACGGGGGTCAAGGTGTACGATACCCAGACGGGGCTTCGTGCCTTCTCCACCGCCCTCATTCCCCAAATGCTCACCTTGCAGGGGGATCGCTACGAGTACGAAATCAGCCAGCTCCTCTACTGCTGCCGGGAGCGGATTCCCATTGTGGAAGTGCCCATTGAGACGGTGTACATTGAGGACAACGCTTCCTCCCACTTTCATCCCCTGCGGGACGGGTGGAAGATCTACAAAATCATCCTCATGTTCGCCAGCTCCTCTCTTTTGAGCTTCCTCTTTGAGTACGGGGTCTTCCTGCTGCTCACGACTCTGCTTGGGAAAACCCTGGTGGGGTATCTGCTTATCTCCACCATCGTGTCCCGCATCCTCAGCTCCATCCTCAACTACTACCTGAACCAGAGGATGGTCTTTGAACAGCACAACCGCACCAGCTTCATTAAATACATCATCACCGCCGTGGCCGTGTACGGCCTCCACTACGGGCTTTTGTACTTGTCCACCTACACCCTGGGCATTCCCGAGGCCGTGGGCTTCATTCTGGTGCAGCTTATCGTCTACCCCGCCAGCTTCTACCTGCAGCGGAAGTTTGTGTTCATTAAGGAGCACAAGAAGACGGGCTTGAGCAAATAAAAGCCCCCAAAAGTGCAGACACTACGTTGGAAAACTACGAAACGGACGCAAAAAATGAAAGCAAAGAATCCCAACACCAAGCGCATTCTGACCATCGTCATAGCCGATGTTGCCGCCTTCCTCCTCTTTAGTCTGGGGGTGTGCGCCATCGTCTTCGACTTCTTCGGCGGCGACAAGGATCAGATGCAGGAGGCCAAAAAGCTGGCCACCCCTGCCCCCGTTGCCACCCAAGCCCCCACCGATTCCCCTGCGCCTGCGGATGTGCCCGAAACCGACCCTGCAGAGGCCCCCGACACAGATTCCCAAAAGGACGGCACTCCCCAGCCCACTCAGGAGCCTACTTACGAGCCTACTTACGAGCCCACGGGGCTTTTGAAGGGGAAGTATGCAGAGAAGTTCTCTTCCGGGGAGATTGTCCAAACAGACACGGAGTACCGCAGTGAGAACGTGGCCATTGAGCTTACCCACATTGACGGCGGCTTCTGCATCGCCTGCAATCGGGTGTCCAACACCAAGGACGCCTGCGAGCACTGCGGACAGGCCATTAAAAGCGCCAATCGGCAGGAAATCTACATTGCGGACATCTACCTCAACGATATCAATGCCTTCCACAGCTACGCCATCTCCCGTCAGTCCGAGCTGGACAAGGTCAAGCCCATGGCGGAGCAGTTCGGCGCCCTGCTGGCCTGCAACAGCGACTACTATTTGAACTCCAAGACCGGCAAGCACGGCTGGTTCGTCCGGGACGGGGTGGAGATTGCCCGCTTCAACAGCATCGATTCCGATCTGTGCATCCTCTATGCCGACGGCACCATGGACACCATCGACTATAAGAACGACAGCTGGAGCGTAGATGAGATCTACGCCAAGTACCCCCAGCACATCTGGTACTTCGGCCCCGTTCTGCTGGACAGCAACGGACAGGCCAAGACGGAGTTCAACTTCCACGGCCACGTAGCCGCCGCCAACCCCCGCACGGTGCTGGGCTACTATGAGCCCGGCCACTACGCCATCCTCCTTGTGGACGGCGCCCGCAGCGGCGGAGAGTCCCGAGGGCTGACCGCCGAGGAGCTTTCCGTTTACTGCGCCGAGCTGGGGCTTGCTAAGGCCTACAATCTGGACGGAGGCGGCTCCTCCTGCCTGTATTTCTCCGGGAATACCTACGGCCCCAACGGCCGCGGCACCAGCGATATCATCTACATCGCCGAGCCCAACGCCCAATAACCCAAAGGGAAAGGAGTTTTGAAAATGAGCAAACAGGATTCCAATCGGAAGATTCTCAACGTTATCCCTCAGATTATCGCCAACGTGACCATTGTGCTGTCTGCCGTGTACATCCTCTTTTACATTCTGGACGGCTACAACCCCATGCTCCACTTTTTGGGCGATCAGGTGTTTTTGACCAAGTATCTGGACATTATCATTGCAGGTCTTGGGCTGCTGCTGGGGATTTTGTTCATTGTGTGCACCTGGAAGCTGTACACCAAGCCCCCCAAGAAGAAGAAACTGCCCAGGGAACAGTAGCCTGCATTGCCTCTGGCAGTGAAAGCCATCCTGCGGATGGGTTGCGGAAGGGATGCTCTGCATCCCTTTTTTTCTGCTTATCCCCTCAGTCGCCTTCGGCGACAGCTCCCCTTACACAATAAGGGGAGCCATGCGGGGTGGTCAGTTTTTAGCAAGGCAAGCGGCTTCAGCACCGTATCGGCTCCCTTAGTGCACAACGGTTTTACTGCGTAAACCCGTGAGAGCTGGATTGTGACTGGAGCGCAAGCGGAAGGAACAAGACTGAGGGAGTGACTTATACCGCTCAAAAAGCATATGGCGGAAAACTTAACCTGTTTTTCCCGCCTATAAGTCAACCCCTCAGTTCTCGCTATCGCTCAGATAGCCCCTCAAAACCCATCACAGGTGGGTTTTGTCCCCTTCGGGGTCGGGGCGAATTGCTTCGCAATTCCCCTTACACAGGGGAGCCATGCGGTACAAACATCTTGTGCGCATAAAAGCAAAAGCGAGTACAAGACCCTTTACAACGTTAGGCTCCCCTTATTGGGTAAGGGGAGCTGGATTGCGTAGCGAAGGCGAAGCAAGACTGAGGGGATAAGCAGATAATAGGGACGCAAAACGTCCCTACCTAAACCTGTCCGAAGACGGATTTCACATGGCTTCGCCATATTTCACTGGCGCAGGCCCTTGGGCAAGTGGTTTTTGAGGATGCCGCCTGCGCCCTTTCCAAGCCCCAAAGCATAGCCCCTGTAGGCGGGGGCGCACCAGCCTGCCTCCTTGGCAGGCATTGTCTCCCCGTGCAGATACTTCTCCGCCTCCTCCCCCGTAAGCTCCGGCATACGGGCAAAGGGGCGGCAGGCGGCCAAGGCCAGGGCGTGGGCGGGGGTAAAGCGTCCCTTTTGGATTTCTCCCAGCAAAAGCCCGCAGCGCACCACCTTCAGCCCCTTTAAGTCAAAGGGCAGGGGGGGCAGCAGCAGCACCCGCCCATCAAGAAGGGATCGCACCTCCCCCTGCAAGGGGTGCAGATACTCCTTGGCAAAGGCTTCATACTGAGGGCAGGGGGTGCTTTTTTGGGGCAAAAAGGCCGTAGGCAGTCCCTCCCCCTGCTTTTCCAGCAGGGCGGCAAACTGTCCCTCCCCCAAGCTGTTGTGGGGGTACAGCCGTTTCATGGACACCAGAGAAAACTCCGGGCATTGGCTCAAAAACCAGTCCACGGTCTCCTCGTTTTCCTCCAAGGAGAAGGAGCAGGTGGAATAAACCAGCTTGCCCCCGGGCTTTAAAGCCTTTTGGGCGCTCATAAGGATGCTCCTTTGGCGGAGGGCGCAGCTTTTCACATGCTCCTCAGACCAGGCCTCCACAGCCTCCCTCTCCTTGCGGAACATACCCTCCCCTGCGCAGGGGGCGTCCACCAGCACCCGGTCAAAGACCGCTCCCGTGCGGGTGCAAAGGCTTTCCGGCTCCATGGAGGTGATTAGCATATGGGTGCCCCCCATGCGCTCCAGATTGCCGCAGAGGACCTGGGCACGGCGGGGGACGATCTCGTTGCTGACCAAGAGGCCCCTGTCCTCCAGAGCCTGCAGTATCTGGGCGGACTTCCCCCCGGGGGCGGCGCACAGATCCAGCACCGCCATGCCCGGCTCTATATCCAAAAGGGGTACGGGCATCTGGGCGGACAGCTCCTGCATATAATATAGTCCTGCAGCATGCAGAGGATCCTTTCCCGGGGCAAAGCCCTCCGGGAGCAAAAAGCGCTCCTCCCCCACGGGCACAAAGTCCGGGTGCAGGGCAAAAAAGTCTTTGGGGGCAATCTTCAGCCCGTTGATCCTCCCCCCTCTGCGGGGCGGGGTCTCCATGGCCTCCATGTAGGCGGCAAAGTCCGCCCCCAACTGCCTTTCCATACGCTTTACATAGGCTTCGGGCAACTTTATCACAGCCTCACCGCCTCCTTTTCACTCAGATATACCACATAGCTTTCCTCCACGGGCAGTCCCGTCAGGCGGGTCAGCACCCGTGCATACAAGGACACCTGGGGACGGTGCATTTCCACCGCCTCCCCGGGATCCTGTCCGTGAAGACGGTCGGTCTTATAATCCAGCAGTACCCAGCCCGTCTCCGTCCGAAAGCACGCATCCATTACGCCCTGCAGAAGCACCATCTCCTGAGACTCCGGCACCTGCAGTTCTTCCAGCTCCCGTGCAGGCACGGCCAAGGTAAAGGGCAGCTCCCGGCGGCAGTCCGGGCTCTTCTGCATGCGGGCAAAGAGGGGGGAGGATAAGAACCAGTGAAGAGCCGCCTTGTCCCAGGGGGGCAGGGACTCCATGCTCTTCTCCCACTCTCCCTTTTTGGGGTGCAGGGGCAGATGCTGCAGCACGGCGTGCAAATGGGTGCCGTGCCGGAGGGCGGTTTCCTCGCCTTCCTCCTGCATGAACAGGGGCGGCTCAAAGACCGCTTCCTCCCTGTGACTGCGGCTTAAAGCGGTGACGGAGGTCTTGTGGGGGATGCCCACCTCCCGTGCATAGGGGTACCGCCAGCTGTAGCGCTTTTCCAGCATCTCCACCAGCAGGGGGTCTGCAGGGGGCATCTGCAGGGGTTCCTCCCCCTCATTCTTTTTAAGGGGCAGGGCAAACTCTTCCTTTTTATGTACCTTCACGGGCACGTGCTCCTTTAATATGGACAGCACCCAGCGCAAGGAGGAGTCTGCGGTATACAAACCGTAGGCCGAGGGAGGCGGCAGTGCCTCCGCCATCTTCTCCGCATCCTTCTTGCTCCCCACAAGGTACAGCTTCCGCTTGGGGCGGGTCATGGCCACATAGAGGATACGCATCTCCTCCTCCACCTGCTGCTGCTGCTTTTTCAGGCGGATGGCCTTGTGTACGGGGGGCGTGCGGCGGATGCGGTTTTCGTCTCCAAAGCTCATGGAGGCCCCCAGCTCCCCGTCCAAAAGCAGGCTCTCCTTCTCGTCCTTTTTGTTGAAGCGGCGGGACATGTCGCAAAGGAATACCACCGGGAACTCCAGCCCCTTGCTCTTGTGGACGGTGAGAATGCGCACGGCGTCGCTGGTCACCTGGGCGGCGGCTCCGTCTTTGGCGGAGTTTTTCGCCATGTCCATATAGCGCAAAAAGCCCGAAAGGCCGAAGGCTCCCGTCCCGTCATAGGCACGGGCCTTTTCCACCAAAGCCGTCAAATTGCTCTGGCGCTGTTTGCCCCCGGGCATGGCGCCCATCTCCCCAAAGAAGCCCGTTTCGTCCAGCAGGACGCTGACCAGCTCCTCCACGGGCATAAGCAGGCTCATCTGCCGCCAGCCTTCCAGCTTGTTTAAAAACTTGGCGGCCTGTCCCTCCGGCTCTGCGGAGGCGGCCAGCAGCAGGCAGTCCAGCAGCTCCCCCTTGGGGCAGGCCGTGCGCAGGGCGATGAGGGCTTCGTCGGAAAAGCCGCCTATGGAGGAGCGGAGAATGCTCAATAGGGGGATGTCCTGCCTGCGGTTGTCCAGCAGGCGCAGAAGGTTCAAAAACACCGTCACCTCAATGGACGCAAAGTAGCCTCCCGTCAGCTGGGCGTAGCAGGGGATTCCCTGCAAAGACAGGGTCTGGGCATAGGTGCGGGCGGCGGCGGCGTTCCCCCGCAAAAGGATGGCAAAATCCCGATAGGCATAGGGGCGGGGGGCTTTCCCCGGCTCCTCATACTTCTCCGTCTCCATAATGCGGCGGATAAGGGAGGCGCACAGGCGGCTTTCCGCCTCGGGGTTCTCCAGGGTCTCCCCGTCTCCCGTCTCCCGTCCCTCCACCAAATGGATCTCCACGGAGCCCCCGGGCTGGGGCGCTCCGCTCTTTAAGGCGGCGGCCCCGTCATAGACGATGTCCCCCATGCCCGGAGCCATGAGCCTGGAGAAGACACGGTTCACCTCCTCCAGCACCTCTTTGCTGGAGCGGAAGTTGCAGTTTAAGTCGATGCGCTGCCCCTTTTCCCCCTGAAAATCCCGCAGTTTTTCCAAAAACAGCCCCGGCTCCGCATTGCGGAAGCCGTAGATGCTCTGCTTCACGTCTCCAACGAAAAACAGGTTGTCCTCCCGGCAGATGCGGCAAAGGATGTCCTCCTGCACCCGGTTGCTGTCCTGATACTCATCTACAATAATATACTCAAACCGCTCCCGATACTCCTCCGCCACACGGGGATCGGAGAGAATACGGGCGCAGTACTGCTCCAGATCGCTAAAGTCCATCTTGTCCCGATCCCGCTTCTTCTTGCTGTACACCGCTTCAAAGCGGCGCTCCAGAGAGAATAGGGCCGATACGGGGGCGGCGGACTGCCTGTGGCACTCGGTTTCCACGGCGGCGTCTCGGGTCAGTTCCTTCAATAGGGTTGCATGACATTTTTTTAAGCTGTTGCGCAGGGCCTTGATTTCCTCCTGCTCCCGGGGCTCAAAGGTCTTGGGAAACTTCAGCGTTCCAAACTCCACCGTGTTAAGTTCCCTGCAGAAGCTGTCTAAATCCCCTTGGGACAAAGCCCGCTCCACTCCCTCCAAGGCCAACTGCAAGGTGCCGATGACCTTGGGGTACTCGGGGGAAATCCAATCCGCCGCCCGCTTTAAATCCCCGGCCGCCAGACGCAGTCTTCTCTGTCCCTCCAAACGGCACAGCTCCCGTGCATTTTTCAGGGCTTCCCCGCTGTATAAAGCCTCCTCCGCCCTTTGAAGCCACTGCTCCCGATTGGGCTGGGCGCAAAGAAAATCATAGAACCGAAGGAGGGTTTTCCCCACGTCCTGCTCCTTGTCCAGGGCGCGAAGGATAGCTTTATAGCTGTCCTCCTCCTCCCGGGCAAAGGCCAGCAGTGCTTCGGAAGCGGCCTGATCCTTGAGAACGGCGCTCTCCGTATCGTCCAAAGTCCCCGTGTTGGGAGGCAGTTCCACCATGTGAAAGTGGCGGCTGATGACCCGGGAGCAGAAGGAGTGGATGGTGGAAATCTGGGCGCTGCGGCAAAGGAGGGTCTGGCGGCGCAGACGCTTTTTCTCCTCCCCCTCCGCCTGTGCGGCGGCCTCCTCCAGCCGCTTTTCGATGCGGCTCTTCATCTCTCCGGCGGCGGCCTTGGTAAAGGTGAGGATGAGCATTTTGTCCATGGACGACCCTTCCTCCACCAAGCGCACCACCCGCTCCGTCAGCACGGCGGTTTTCCCCGCTCCGGCGGCGGCGGACACGATAAGATTCCCCTTAGCCTCAATGGCTCTTAGCTGTTCCGGCGTCCAGTTCATACCGATGCTCCTCCTTTCCCCGTTGTTTTCTCTTCCTGTATGCGCCCCAGCAGTTCATCCAGGGTCATCCTGGCGGGATTTTTGTATCGGCACCCGGGCAGTTCCGTGTCAAAGCGGCACACGGATTTATAGGGGCAAAACTTGCAGGCCGTTTCATTGCAGGGCAGTATCCCCGCTTCCCCTCCCATAAGGGCGTCCGCCGTTTCCCCCGCCTTTTTCACGGCGGTTTGAATAAGTTCCTCCATCTCCCTGCGGGTGCACAGGGCCCCGCCGCAGGAGCCGTCCTTGTTCCGCTTGAGCCCCTCGATGATGGAGGATTTCTCCTCCAGATTCCGTTCGGCGGCCTCCAGGGATATTTCATCGGAGGAGGTGACCCCCCGCAGCATGTGCTTTTTCTCCTCGCCCTCCCGGCTAAGGGACAAGGATAGGGGCATATAGTACATGCCCGCCGCTTCTTTCCCCTTTTGTGCGGCGGCGGCGGTGTACAGGGGCAGCTGCAGGGAGGTGCCTGCCCACACTTCTCCGGGGTCAAACTTTCTATCCCCGGTCTTATAGTCTACAATGCGGAAAATCCCCTGCTTTTCGTCCCTGTCCAGACGGTCGATGCGCCCGTACAAAGGCAGATTCCCTCCGTCCGCCATGGGAATTTTAAGGGGAGGGAGATTTTGCCCGGGGCCGAAGGTGACTTCCCCCGCCTCGGGAACAAAGGAGCCCGCCTGCACCTGTCTTAGGAGGGAGAGAACGGCCGTTTTCACCGTCTCCACCCGCAAAAACAGCCCCGCCCGCAGTAAATCGTCCCGCAAAAAGATGCCGTCGTTGTGGGCGGCCAATAAGGGAGGCAAAAGTTCGTCCACCAAAGCAAGGGCGGTCTTATCCTCCATGTCCTTTAAAGACAGCCCCTTTTGCTTGCACAAAATCAAAAAGGCGTTCAAAGCCTCGTGGTAAAAGGTTCCCGCATCGGCGGCCTGCTCCCCGCTCTGCTTCCGCTCCTGAGCCAAAAGGCCGTAGCGCAGGTAGTGGGAAAAGGGACAGCGGTTAAACAGCTCCAGACGGCTGGCGCTCATAAGGGGACGCTGGCCGTACATGGCTTCGGAAAGGGTCTTCCCCAGCCTCAAGGACACAGGCTCTCCCTCCATGCTTTTCTCTAAAACCGGGAGCGCCTCTTTGTAGGGGGAGCGGGCGGAGAAGTAGGCGTAGCGGCTGCCCAAATCCTCAATCAAAAGGTTCTCCTGATAAAATAGCCGCAGATCCTCCGTCAGCCGGGCAAAGCCCCCCTCCTCATACAGGGGCGCATAGGAAAGGGACAGCACCTCCCTTTGACTGCACCCGGGGAACAGTTCCTTTATGTCTTCCACCAAAGAGCTTGCCGCCATCTCCTCCCCGCCGCCGCCGTAGGCATAGGTCAAGTGCAGGCTTTGGGTGGCACGGCTTAGGGCGGTGTACAGTTCCAGGCGGTCAAACTCCGTCTCATACTCCGTCCCCTGCCATAAGGTCAGCCCTTCCTCCTGCAGAAGCTCCAGCTCTCCGTTGTCAATGAGTTCATCGTCGGGATGCTCCCTTGGCAAAAGCCCCTCGTTGCACCCCAGCACAAACAGCACGGGGGCAAAGGGACTGCGGGTGCGGGCAAAGTCCCCCAACAGCACCTGATCCGCCGTGCCGGGCAGCACCCCCAGGGTGTACCCCGCCGCTCCCTCCTCCATAAGGGAGACAAATTCCTTCATGGGGAGAACGTCCTCCCCCAAAATGGCGTACATCTGGGTCAAAAGCTCGCAGATGACGTTCCAAACCTGCTCGTGAAGCTGTGCCTGCTGGGCGTCCCCCGCCTTTAAAAGGGCCTCCGCCTTTTGGTGAAGCTGTTCCCGCAAAGACAGGGTCTCCAGATACCTGTAGATCCCCAGCACCCGCTCCTGCACCGTGGCGCCGCCGCCCATGGCCTCCTTTAAAGCCAGGAGAGGCTCGGCTAAAATCTGCCGTGCCTTTTCCGCCGCCTCGGGGACGGCTCCGTAAGAAAAGGGCTTGGAGAGACTGCTTCCGAACAGACCGTAGCGCAGAACATAGTTTTCAAAGACCTCCCCCTCCTCTTGGGTAACGCCGGCATAGCCCGTTTTCATTAGGGAGAGCACCTGCTCCATGCTGCCGTTTTGGCAAAAGCCCAAAGCGCACATGAGCAAAGCCATGGCGCCGTGGCCCTTGACGGGGCGGCCTGCATCGTGGAAAAGAGGAATGTTTCTCCGGCGGAAGGCTCTGCTGACCAAAGAGGCGTACCCCTCCGTATCCGTCATCAGCACGGCTATGTCCCTATAGCGGTACCCCCGCCGTACCAGAGAAAGCACCCTGTCCCCCAGCAGTTCCGCCTCCAGCTCCCTGTCCCCGCAGGCGCACAGTGTCACGGCCTTGGTTTCCTTTTTATAGGGATGGGGATTTTCCAAAAAGAGTTCCCGCTCCAAATGCCCCAGGGCCTCGTCTCCCTTCACCTGCCGCCCCTCCAGGGGGTGGAAAAAGAGGGGAATCCCCATTTTCTCCCCCATGTTGCAGAGCCTGTCAAAGGTGCGCTTGTCGGGAGCAAAGAGGGGAGCTTCCAAATCCCTTGGGTCAAGGCGCAAGGATACGGTCATGGACAAACAGCACCCCAGCAGACTCTCCAAAAAGCGGAAAAGCTGGCGGCTGGGCAAATCGATGCCGTCGATATAGATGTGGCTTCTGCAAAGCCGGGAAGCGGGGAAGCACTCCCGCGCCCGGTTCCATAGATCCCCCTCGGTAAGATACCTGTCCTCCAAAAAGGCCTGCACCTCCCCGTATAAAAGACCCAGATCGTGGAGCTTCATCCCCAAAAGGCTTCCCTCGGGCAGCTTTTGGGCGGTGTCCAGCACCTCCTTGGGGCTTACGTCGCTTTGCTTAAAGCGGGTGATGAAGCCGTCCATCTTGGCGGCAAAGCCTCTTGAGGAGGCAATGGGGGCAAAGAGGGTCAGTTCCTTCTGCTTTTTCAGCGCCGCCTTGCGCACCGCCATAAGCCGCCCCTGGGTGGACAGATAGGGCAGAAAGACCCCCTGCTCGCTGAGCACCCGCTGGGAAAAGCGGCTCAAACTCAGCACCTGTCCCCCGGCCAGACCTCCGCACAAAGCGCACAGCTCCCGCTCCGCTTCATAGGTGGACTGCTCCGCCGTAAGCAAAACGGCAGGCTCCCCCTTTTGCATATGGGACATGAGCCGCCTGTACAAAAGACGGCTTTTGCCGCTGCCGGAGCGGCCGTAGAGAATGGTCAGGGATGATGGGGCCATGGGTACCTCGCTGAAAATGGAATTTTGGGCAGAGGGGACTTTTCCCCTTAAAACTTCTCCGTGTGCAGGGGGGTGTAAACCATCTTCCCCCGCTCGTTGGTGCTTTCATACAGGACGATGGAGCGCACCACAAAGGGGGTGTTGGGGGTTCTGAGTTTTGAGATGTCCCCATGCTCCACCCCTCGTCCCAGGGTGATATGGGGCACCAGCCGCCCCTTGCCGCCGTTGAACCCCTGCTCCCACAGGGCGCTCTCCAGCATTTGATGAATGCGGTGAAGCTCGCTCAGTTCTCCGTCCACCCCCAGATAGCTGGTTCTGGCACCCCCGTGGGTAAAGGAACCGTAGGCCCCCAGCTTCAAGGGGAAGGGGCGGGCGTCCCGCACGGCCTCGTGCATGGCGTAGGCCAGCTCCGCCAGCTTCTGGCTCTCCCCGATAAAGCGCAGGGTGATGTGGTGGTTTCCCCGAGGCACAAAGCTCCCCCCGGAAGCGGTCTCCCGCAACGTCTCCTCAAAGTTCCAGACGCTTTTCATTACGTCCTTGGGCAGCGGAATGGCAATAAACAATCTCATATACATACTTCTCCCTTGGCAGGATATTCTTTCACACGTGTATTGTACCCCATACGGCGAAAAAAGTACAGAGGCATATCCCCGCCTAAGGGGCATAGTCTTTTTAAAGGAGGTGAAGGGAATGTACATCGTATTGCAGGATGAAAAGGGCCGTGCGGCGGGACATATACAGTTGGATAAAACAGGCGGCGCCTTATATCTGCGGCAAGGAGGAAGGGGAGAAGGGGTTTTGCTTTCAAAAAAGGGGGAGCGGTGGCCTCTTTCCGCTCCCTGCCCCTTTGCCCCCGCAGGGGCGGTGGCGGTGCAAAACGGCCGCATCCTCTGTAAGGGTCTTGCCCCGGGACAAGGGGGAACGTTGGGAGAATTGGAGGATTTATACCTCCATCCCCCTGAGGCGGAGGAAAAGGTTCAAAAAGAACCCCTTTCGGAAAAGGAAGGGGCGCATTTAAAAGAGGAGGCGGGGGAGGCGGAAGAAATTCCCCACAGCCCGCCCCATGAGGATCCGGCGTCGGAGCCTTCTTTAGAGGACTCCGTGGACAAAGCCCGGGCCGCCGCCGCCGTCTTTGCGGCCTTGACGGAGGAGGCGGGGCAAGTCTTTTCCCTGTTGGAGCAGGGCTTGCCCAAAGCATCTCCTGTGCCCACGGGCGGGGACAGGTGGATGGAGCAAACGGCCCGCCTGCTTTCGGATATAAAAAAAGAGCCCCCGGGGGACTCGCGGGAAACCTCTGCGCCCATAGAAAACCCCTTTCCCTATGCCTTCCCCGGGGCTGTCTTCCGCCGTGTGTGGGGGCAGGGGGTGCTGGAGCATTTGGAGGGTACATGGAAGCAGGGAACCAAGCTCTATAAGCTCACCGCCATGGCGGGCGCCCCTGCCTGCCGACCGCCCAAGCATTTGGGCGGGTTCACCCGCTATGTGCGCACGGGGCGAGGGGGGTACTGGGTTAAGCTCTCTCCCCTTTCTTAAGGCGAATGGCTCTGCGGAAGGTCTGAAAGCTGGAGAGCAGGGCGGCGACGGCCACAATGCCCACGGCCAGGGCCAGGGCGCTGATGGCGGTAGCGGTGCCCCACTGCAAGGTCTCCCCCCGGCTCCCCCGTACCATGGCTTCCATGGTGCAGTACAGCCCCCGCCCGGGAATCAGGGCGATGAGGGTGGGCATCAAATACACCGTGGCGGGGGTGCGGGTGAGCCTTGCCATAATCTCGGCGTACCCCGCCCCAAAGAGGGCGGCCACGGTCTGGGAGGCAAAGCCGTCCCCCAGCAAAGGCTGGCACAGCAAGTATACCCCCCAGCACAGGGAACAGCCGATACAGCAGCCCAAAATGCTCTTTTTGGGCACACGGAAGATGAAGCAGAAGCCGAAGGTGCTGACGCCGGCGGTGACAATCTGCACCCAGGCGTGGTCTGCCAGGGAGCCAAGCTGGCTGACAGGCCAACTGCTTTGGGACAAAAGCAGGGCAGAAGCAAAGCCTGCGGCAATAAAGCAGGCGATAAACAAACTCTCCACCAGCCGCAAGGTGCCGGAGATGGTGTCCCCCATGAGCATATCCCGCACGGAGTTGGTCATGGCGATGCCGGGGATGAGGAGCATGATGGTGCCGATCATAATGCTGCCGGGGTGAAAAAGGGGGCTCGCAAGGCCCGGCAAAATGGCCGCCAGCCCTGCGAAGAGGGACAAAAGGAAGGTTCGCAGAAGCCTTTGCATATGCACCCGCTTCAACAGCCCGTCCCCAAAGTACATCAGAAGCCCCACCACGGCCGCCGCCGCTCCGTCCTGAGGAGCGCCCCCCAGAAAGACGGTGAAGGCGGAAGCCCCCAGGCAATAGCCGAACAAGCGGCCAAGGGCGTCCTTTTTATCCTGATTTTGACAGCGGATTTCCTCCAGCCCCTTGGCCAATTCTTCTCCCGACCCCTTTTGGCCGCAGATGCGGCGGGACAAATCGTTGTAATGGCTCAGGCGGGCAAAGTCCGTATCGTACCTGCCCCCGTCAATGCGCCGAAGCTGGGTGAGCACCTCCCCGTCAGAGAAGGCGGCGGTCAAAGTAATGCTGGAGGGGATGGTCATCACGTCCACCCGAACGGCGCCGAAGCAGGTGAGCAGACGCCGAACGGTGTCCTCCACCCGGCTGACCTCCGCCCCGCACCAGAGCATCTCCTGCCCCATGTCCAATGTATATGTTAGGAGTTTGGCTCTCTCCACGTGTGCCTCCCAAAAAGGTTTACCAGCATTATACCCTGCCCGCTCCCCCGTGGCAAGACGGGATTTGCCTGCGGCAGGCAAGGGGGCGGCGGGTTAGTTTTCCGTCAGACCCACCTTTGCATAGTTGTCCTCGTAATAGACGGCGGCGTTCTGGGCTTCGATGTACCAGGACTCCTGCACGGCGGCCCACTCGCTGTCCTGCTTCTCCTGCAGGGCGGCGGCTTCGCAGGCATCCTGCAGTTCCGTAAAGGTTCTGTCTCCGGCGGCAATGTCCTCGCCCCGCTTGACAATATAGAACACGTTTCCGCTTTCCATCAGCTCGGAGACTTCCCCTGCGGCCAGGGATACAGCCTTGTTCCAAAGGAGGCCGTCAAACTCGCTGTCCTCGCTGAGCAGGTACATGAGCTTTCCAAAGGCCATCTCTCTGTCCGTAGGCGCATCGGAGGAATACTCCTGCATGACAAGGCCGAAGTCCTTCCCATCGGCAATCTCCTGCAGTGCCTGTTGGCCCTTATTCTTTAGGCCGTGGAGCAGTTCCTCGTTGGCGGCCGCCAGAGCGGCGTACTCGGTCTCAATCTCCGCCTGCCGTTCGGGATTTTCGTTGTTCAAAAGGAGCTTTCCGTATTCCCCTTCCAAAGCGGCCATGGCGTTGAGATTGCCGTCGTACAGGGTCTGCTCCTCCTCAGAGAGAGCCAGACGAATGACCTGCACCCGGGCAAAGCCCTCGGGAGCGGTCAGGCCGGGAATCTGCGTCTCTCCCCTTTCGTAGGCCTGCTGGGTGGTGCGGTAGCTGAGAGGATCGGCGGCCACGGCTTCCTTCTGAGAAGCAAGCTGGGTGTTGAACCATGCCTCCGCTTCCCCGTCGGCAAGGGAGACGGTGGAGTAGAAGTACTCTTCCACCTTCTCCGTCATCTTCCCGGACTCCAGTTCCTGGCGATAGGAGTGCATATACTCTTCAAAGCTCATGCCGTAGTAGGACTGCACATCGGTTTCGATGGTCTCCAGCGCCAAGCTTTCCACTTCCTCATCGGAAGCGTCTTCCCCAAGCTGTTCCCGGGCGTATTCCTTGTAGTCCTCCACGATGAGGTTGTAGTTTTCCTCCACCTCTTCGTCGATTTCATCGTCGTCCTCGGCGGTAAGGGTCAAGCCCAGCTCCTTGGCCTTCCAGGGAAGCACCATGCCGGAGAGGGCCTGCTCAAGAACCATGTTCCGATACTCCGCAATCTCGCTTTCCTCCGTAGGCACGCTCATGCCGTAGTAGGTCATGTAGGACATGAAGTAATCATAGGCATCCTGCAGATCCCCCACGGTGGTGATCTGATCCCCCAGCTCAATGGCGGGAAGGCTTCTGTCCAAAGTTTCACTCCCTGCACCGGGAGCGGCGGTGGCCACGGAAGCGTCCTTGGATGTATCCTGAGTTTCCTCGGTGCAGGCAGTCAGGCACAGAGCCATGAGAATGGCCAGCACCAGCGCCGGCAGCCGTTTGTACAGTTTCATGTTTGGTTTCCTTTCTTATTAAAACGTCCTGTTGATTATACTCTATCTTCCAACGCCTTGCAACGGGACAAACCGGTCAAAAATTGTGGCAATTTCTTGACGAATTCCGCCGCCGTCCTGTCCTTTATGCGAAGATGCACCTGGGGCGGGTCTCCCGAAACCAGCTTTGCCCCCTGGGTGTTCCCCAAAAGCAGGAGCAGCCGCCCGCCGTCGGGTTTGGCGGAGGAGTCGTACTTCATCTGCACCAGCCCGCTTTGAATGCGCACCATGGACAGCCCCGCCCGGGCCCCCAAAGTTTTGATCAGGGACAGGCGCATAAGGTTCTCCATGCTTTCGGGCAGGGTGCCGAAGCGGTCGGTGAACTCCTCATACAATTCCCCGTACTCCTCCTCGTCCCGTATCTCCGCAATGCGCTTGTACATGCTCATGCGCAAAAGCTCGTTGTTTATGAAGGTCTTGGGCACAAAGGCGTCTACGGGAGCGTCTACGGCGCACTCCAATTCCGGCACCGCAGGCTTGCCCTGAGCTTCCTCCACGGCGGAGCGGATGAGCTTGCAGTAATACTCATACCCTACATCCGTAATATGCCCGTGCTGTTCCGCTCCCAAAAGGCTCCCTGCCCCCCGAATCTCCAGATCCCGCATGGCAAGGCGGAAGCCCGCCCCAAACTGGGTGAACTCCCGAATGGCCTGCAGCCGCTTTTGCGCCACCTCCGACACCGCCTGCCCTCCATTCACCGTAAAGTAGGCGTAGGCAAGGCGGGTGGAGCGGCCTACCCGTCCCCGAAGCTGGTATAGTTGAGCCAGCCCCAGCTTGTCCGCCTCCAGCACAATGAGGGTGTTGCAGTTGGGCACGTCCACGCCGCTTTCCACAATGGTGCTGCACAAAAGCAGATCGTACTCCCTGTTCATAAAGGCAATCATGGTCTTTTCCAGCTGCTGTTCCGGCATCTGCCCGTGGGCCATGGCCATGGAGCACTCCGGCACCAGCTCCCTTAGGCGGGAGAGGGTATACTCCATGCCCTTTACCTTGTTGCTGATGACGAAAATCTGCCCCCCTCGGCTCAATTCCCGCCGAATGGCAAAGGCGATCAGGCTGGGGCTGAACTCCGTCACATAGGTCTCCACGGGGAAGCGGTTCTCAGGGGGCGTTTCGATGGTGGACACGTCCCGCACCCCCGTCATGGCCATGTTCAAGGTGCGGGGGATGGGGGTGGCGGTCATGGTCAGCACGTCCACCTGAGAGCGCAGCGCCTTTAACTGCTCCTTGTGATTCACCCCGAAGCGGTGCTCCTCATCGATAATCAAAAGCCCCAGATCCTTGAAGATGACGTCCTTTGCAAGGAGGGCGTGGGTGCCGACGACCAAATCAATCTGCCCCTTGGCCAGACGTTTTTTTACCTCCTCCCGCTCCTTTACGCTCTGGAAGCGGCTTAAACACCCCAGATTTACGGGAAAATCCTCGAACCGCCCGCAGAGGGTGGTGTAGTGCTGCTGTGCCAGCACGGTGGTAGGCACCAGAAAGGCCACCTGCTTCCCGTCCTGCACCGCCTTAAAGGCCGCCCGCAGGGCCACCTCCGTTTTTCCGTAGCCCACATCCCCGCACAAAAGCCTGTCCATGGGGCGGGGGCTTTCCATGTCGTGCTTAATCTCCAAAATGCACTGAAGCTGATCCGGGGTCTCCTCATAGGGGAAGGCCGCCTCCAGCTTCTTTTGCCACGGGGTATCGGGGCTGAAGGCATAGCCCTGCACGGAGGAACGCTTGGCATACAGCTCCGCCAAGTCAAAGGCCAGCTTCTTGGCCGCGGTCTTGGCCTTGCTGACCTTCTGCTGCCAGTCCCCGCCGCCTAACTTGGAGAGGTTGGGGGTGCCCTCCTCTCCGGCGCCCATGTATTTCTGGATTCTGTCCAGCTGATCCGTGGGGATGTACAGCTTATCCCCTCCGCGGTACATAAGCAGCAGGTAGTCCCGGGTGCTGTTTTGCACCGTCAGCTGCTCCACGCCCACAAAGCGGCCGATGCCGTGGGTCTCGTGCACCACATAGTCCCCCACGGACAGCTCCGAAAACTTCAGCCCGCTTTTCTTCTGCCGCTTTTTCGTCTCCTGCTTGCCGAAAAGCTCCTCCTGAGACAGCACCGTCAGCTTTAGCCCCGGCAAGCGGAAGCCCTTGGGCAAGGTGCCCCTGACAATGAGCAAGGTGCCTCGGGCGGGCTCGTTTATAAACTCCCTTTCCATGCGGCAGGAAAGGCCGCTGTCCTCCAGCTCCCTGTATAGGGCCTCTGCCCCTTCCCCGGCAAAGAGCAAGCGGGTCTCCCCTCGGTTCTGCCCCAAGAGCATCTCCCGCTTCAATTCCCCCATGTCCCCCAAAAAGGCAGGGGCGTTCTCCCCCTCAAACCGCAGGGAAACGGGGTGGCGGAAAAGGGGATGGGTGCGGAAAAGGCTGTAGAACACCGCCGTGCGGGGGGTGGACAGCTTCTTTTCCAGCATGCCCTCGGGCAAAAGCAGGTTCTTTTGGGCCATATGCCCTTCTCCCCGCTCCAAATGCCCCGTCAGGCTCTCCATAAAGCTCATGGCAAAGGCCTTGCCCTCGTCAAAGATGCGGGCAGGCTCCGTCAAAAACAGGTAGGCGTTTTTGGGCAGATAGTCAAAGAGACTGCACTCCTCCTCATATAAAAGAGGCAGCAGCACATCCGCTCCCAGGCAGGGGCGGCCTTCCTCCCAGCTTTCTCTCTGGCTCTCCAAGCCCTCCGCATCGCCCAGGGCCTTCAGCGCCTTCCTGATTTTCTGCAGGGGCTGAGGGGTCTCAAAGGCAGGGGGGAGGAGGATGGAGTCAATCTGCTCCAAGGAGCGCTGGGTGGTCACGTCAAAGAGACGAAGCTGATCCACCTCGTCTCCATAGAACTCAATGCGGCAGGGATGCTCCTTTTGGGGCGGGAACACATCCAAAATGTCTCCCCGCAGGGCGCACTGCCCCGGCCCTTCCAGCATGTCCACCCGCTCATAGCCCCCTTCCACCAGGGCTTTGAGCAGGGTGCGGGGGGGAATCTCCTCTCCCCGCCGTACGCTTTTTAAGCTGGAGATAAAGGCCTCCGGGGGAGCAAGCCGCTCCATAAGGGCCCCGGCGTGGGTGATAATCAGGGCGGGCATCCCCAAGCACAGGCGGGAGAGTACCCCCAGCCGCCAGCTTCGCCGCTGGGCGCTGACTGCCTGCACGTGGACAAGGGGCATATCCCGGGACAAAAACAACTGCACGTCCGCCCCATAGCTGCTCTGCCGATTATAAAGCCGCAAGGCCTCCGCCTCCGTGTCCGCCACAATCACCGCCGTGGCGTTTTTGGACAAGGCCCCCCACAGGGGCAGACGCAGACCCTCCGGGCAGGAGAAAACAGCCGCCGGCCCCCGCCCTTCCAAAAGAGCGGCGGCAAGCTGGCTGTAGGCGGTATCCTTTTCTAAAAGCGAAAACAGGGGGTTCATCATGCGGGGGGAATCTTTCCGGAGGCTTCGTGCTTTTTGTTGAACTTCATCTGCGCCTGATCCAAGCGCCCCTGAACAATCAGCTCCGCCGCCTCCCGCACATGGTCATAGGAAATTTCCAGCACCTTCTGCTCCTCCTTGCCGGGACGCTTGAGGACAAAATCCCGAAGCTGAAGGCTCTGATCCTGGCCGCAGCCGATGCGCACGCGGACAAAGGCGTCGCTGTTTAAACAGGCGATGATGTTTCTAAGGCCGTTGTGGGTGCCTGCAGAGCCCTTGCCCCGAATGCGGAGACTGCCCAGGGGCAGTTCCACATCGTCCACCAGCACAATGAGCTTTTCGGGGGGTAGCTTGTAAAAGTGCATAATCTCCCCGATGCAGTTGCCGCTCAGGTTCATGTAGGTCTGCGGCTTCACCAAAAGAACCTTTTCGCCCTGAAAAAGTCCCTCGCCTACCAGCCCCTGAAAGGCCTTGGTCTTTATTTTAATGCCCCAGCTCTCCCCAATGGCGTCCAGAGCCATAAATCCGATGTTGTGCCGGGTCTTCCGATAGGTGAGTCCCGGATTTCCCAGTCCTGCGATAATATACATGGACATACCTCCCCATGATGATAGCTTATTATAGCACAAAATTCAAAAGGAAACAGCCGTGAATTTTGGTTCTTTGCAAGTCTTCTCTTGATGAATGAGGGATATTTCGGAGCCGTTTCTTCTCATCCCCTCAGTCTTGTTCGCTCCGCTCACAAGCCAGCTCCCCTTGTTCACC
>CAYUHW010000003.1:0-20001 GCA_964444605.1 uncultured Christensenella sp.
GAGACAAGGACGCCATCTGCTCCGCCATGCTGGTGACCCAGGCGGCCATCCGCTACAGGGAGCGGGGTATGACCCTGTACGATGCACTGCAGGAGCTGTACGCCATCTTCGGCTTCTACGGGGAGGGTGCCAAGTCCTACACGTTGGAGGGCAAGGCCGGTATCGAAAAGATCGGCGCCGCCATGGCCGCCCTGCGGAAAAATCCCCCTGCCTATCTGGCCGGAGAGCAGGTGGTGGAGGTGCTGGATTACGAGAACACCGACGCTACTGGTCTGCCTCCCAGCAACGTACTGCGGCTGACTTTGGCCGATGGGCGCTACGCCATGGCTCGCCCCAGCGGCACGGAGCCCAAGCTCAAGCTGTACACCGGCGCCAAAGCCCCCACCCAAGGGGCTCTGAAGGAAAAGCTGGACGGCCTGGAAAAAGCCATGGACGGCCTGCTGTGCAATCTCTTGAACTGAGCATCGGGGAAGGAGCCTTCGCTACGGAACTCCTTCTTCCCGTGTAATCTTTTAAAGCTAACCCGCTTAACCGCAAGCACCCCCGCTTTGGGGGTGTTTTTATGTGGGAAGAAAAGAAATTTACGGGGAAGCGGCCTGGGGGGCGGCGGTTCGCTGTGCGAACCCTTCCGTACCCAAAGGGTACGGAAGGGAAAGGCGAAGCCTTTCGCCGCCCCACGCAAAAAGACCTCCCCGCAGGAAGGTCTTTTCAAACATAAAACAATGGGAAGCCCGCTTAGAAATCCTCCAGCACATCGTAGCCGGAGCCGTTCCACATGGCGGGCTTGGGGCTGCGGGTGCGCAGTTCCTCCACAAAGTCCTCCAAGGTGACCACCTTCTCCGGCAGCCAGGTAACGTATTTGGCAATCTGCTTGACCACGTGGGCATCGCTCCCTCCGGTGGTTTTCAGCCCCAGCTCCCGCGCATAGCGCAAAGCGGTGCGGTTGGCCTCCATATCCGTACTGCCGTTGAGCACCTCCGCCCCGTGAAGCCCCTTCACCCGGCGCAAATTGTCCTCCAGTCCCCGGTTGTTGTTGCGGAAGGGATGGCAGGACACGCAGAACCCGCCCTGCTCGTTGACCAAATCGATGAACATCTGGGCTTCCCCCCGATACTCCGGGTACTTCTCAATGCCCCAGGCCAGAATATCCCCCCACAGGGAATAATACTCAATGCCCACAAAGATGGGGAACTGCAGTCTCTTGGAGTATTCCTCCGCCAAATCCCGAAAGCCCATGCTGTCGTGATCGGTGATGCAGATGGCATCCAGCCCCCTGGCCTTGGCCACCTCCACCATTTGCTCCACGGTAATAAAGCTGTCCAGAGAGAAAATCTTTTCGTGCAGATGCATATCCACCAGCATGTCCGTGTGTCCTACCTTTCCAAACTCTTTTCATTCTGACCGATGACTTTCAGCAGCCGCCCGTCCTCGGTCCAAATCAGTTCATCCAGATTGAGGAAGCGGCGCACAAAGTCGTTGGCCGGGTTTCTGTAAATATTGGCGGGGGTGTCCGTTTGAATGAGCTTGCCCTCGTCCATAATGGCCATGGAATCCGCCAGCAGCATGGCCTCCTCCTGATCGTGGGTCACAAACACCATGGTCATGCCCAGCTCCCGCTGAATCTTCTTCAGTTCCTGCCGCATTTTCCCTCGCAAAGCGGCATCCAGATTGCAGAAGGGCTCGTCCAGCAAGCACAGCTTGGGCTCCACAATCAAGGCTCTGGCCAGGGCTACCCGCTGCTGCTGGCCGCCGCTGATCTGGTGAATGTGGAAGTTGGCATACTCCTGCAGTCCCACCAGCTCCAGATACTCCATGGTCTTCTTTTTGGCCTCGCTCCTGCGCAGGCCCTTAAATTTCAGCCCGTACCTGACATTTTCCTCCACGGTCATGTGGGGGAAGAGGCCGTAGGACTGAAAGACCGTGGTCACCGGCCGCCGCTCGGGAGGCAGGCGGGTAATGTCCTGCCCGTCCACGCAAATGCTTCCGCCGTCAGGCTTCAAAAAGCCGCCGATCATATTTAAAGTGGTGGTCTTTCCGCAGCCGGAGAAGCCCAAAATACACAAAAGCTTCCCCTTCTCCAGGCTCAGACTCAAGTCCGAGACCACTTCCTTGCCGTCAAATTGCTTTTTCAGATGGGATAGTTCCAGAAACACGTCCCTTTCCTCCTTTCCGGGATAGCCTCCACGAGAGCAGCCACGCCAGTCCTTCCACCGCCAGCACCAGCACAATAATCACCGTGGCGATGAGAGCGGCCTCCGTATACGCCCCCTGATATACCGAGTCGAAGAGCTTGAACACCGCCAGCTTCTTCCCCGGATGGATTAAAAACAGTATGGCCCCGGCTGTGGTCATGCTGCTGGAAAAATTATAGGCAAAACAGCTTAAAAAGGCCGGCCGCATGCCCGGAAGAATCACGTCCTTCAGCACCGTCAGCTTACTCCCGCCCAAATCCCGGGCAGACCATTCCAAGGACTTTGGAATCTGGGTCAAGGCCGCAGAGCACAGCTTGGTGGTGGTGGGCAATTGCTTAAAGAGCATGTTGAGAATGACGATGGCCGCCGTTCCCGTCATCTTCAGCGGCTCATGGTTAAAGGCCAGAATGTAGCCGATGCCGAAGCAGGTGCCGGGAATCATGTAGGGGAAGGTAGCCACACAGTCAAAAAACCGCCGCAGGGGCACCCGCCGCCTGTCCATGTAGTAGGCAAAGAACATGGCAAAGAGGGTTCCCGCCAGGGAAACAATGAGGGCGTAGACCATGCTGCGCACCATCATGGCGGAATCGTAGCGCAGCAGCTTTTCCAAATGCTCCGTGGTAAAGGAGTACACGCCCTTTTTTACCTTCAAAAAGCCAAGCAGAAAGATGCATCCGTACTGCAACACCATCATAACAAAAAACAGGGCGCTTGTCACTATGGCGCCGATGCCTCCCAAGCCGCAGCGGTGCAATTTTATATCCAGATTCCCCTGCTTGCCCCGCCCCGCCGTCAGTGCGTCAGACTTTTGCAAAAGATAGCGGTACAAAAAGAAGGCGCCTACCGCCGGCACCATGAGCATAACGTTCATGGCCGAGGCCCGCTCCAGATTGGAGTAGCCGATAAGCTGGATGTAGATTTCAGAGGCCAAAGTGGCAAAGCGGCCGCCTACAATGGTGGGGGTGCCGAAATCTGCAATGGAGCGGATGAAGCAAAGAAGCAAGGTCACCAGAATGCCGGGACGGATGAGGGGCAACACGATGTCCCGCAAAATAGCCCCGGGCTTTGCCCCCAGATCTCGGGCCGCCTGCAGGCTGGCCGTGTCCATTTTGGTGAGAATGCCGCTTAAAAACAGGGCGTTCATGGGCACAAAAGAGATGCTTTGGGTAAAGATAATGCCCCAGCAGTTGTAGGGATCCCAGCTAAGCCCCAGCAGACGGTAGGTAATCCAACCCCGCCGCCCGTAAAGCTGGATATAGGCAAGGGAAGAAACAAAGGGCGGGGACACCATGGTAATCAAAATGATGCCCATGAGCAATGTCTTAATCCACCCTCTGCTGGTGGAGATGGTCAGCGCCGCCGCCACGGACAAAAGGGTGCACAGCACCGCCGTCACGCACCCCGTCCAAAGGCTGTTCCACAGGCTGGTGCCGTACCGCTGCCACACCTCCCGGTAGGCTTCCGCCGTCAGCCCCTCTGCTCCCTGCACGCTGCGCAGAAGAATGCACACCATGGGGTAGAGGATGAACACGCAGATTCCCCCCAGCAGAACCAGCAGCAGCAGCTTATCGGCGGCTTCGCTTATGAAGTGAAAAGAGGCATCCGAAGATGCCCCTCTGCTTTGCTTTTTGAGCATGGGCTTACTCGGTAACAGCCTTGTCGCCCATGAGAGTCTCAAACTGAGCCAGAATGGCCTCACGCTGAGAACCGAACAGGGACACATCCTCGCTCATGAGGATAGCCATGTCGTAACCCAGCTCTACGCCTTCGAGACTCGGCTTAATGACCTTCACGCTGTTCTTCTGATCGATCTTGGCCAGAAGCTGAAGGTTTTCGTCGTTGGAATACAGCCACTCCACAAAGTACTTGGCGGCGGCCACGTTCTCGGCATTCTTGAAGACGGCTACGCCTTCGGGAATGTAGGGGATACCGTCGGTGGGGTACACGATGGAAACATCATACTGATCTACCAGAGCATCGATGGTGCCGTCCAGATAGGTGATGCCGATGGCAAACTCACCGGCGATGACCTTGTTCTTGGGGTCGGAGCCGCGGCGGCCGTAGAAAGCGATGTTCTCGTTGAGCTTGTTGAAGTACTCCCAGCCGGCTTCCTCGCCGCGGGTCTGGAGCATGGCGTTGACTACGCCGTAGTTGGTGCCGGAGATGGCGGGGTTGGACATAACAATCTCACCCTTGTACTGCTCGTTGAGCAAATCTTCCCAAGTGGCGGGGGCGGTCATGTTCTTCTCAGCCAGCAGGCTGTTGTTTACCAGGAAGCCAACGATGGTCAGGCCCTTGGAGAACCAGTAGTTGTCGGCATCCTTGTAGGTGGGGTTCAGCTCGGCAGCAGCGTCAAAGTTGACCTGCTCCAGCAGATCGTCGGCCTTGGCGCCCATGAAAGCGTCGATGCCGCCGCCAAACCAGAGGTCAGCGGAGGGAGTGCCGCCCTCGGCACGGAGCTTGGAGAGAACCTCGCCGGAGGACATGCTCAGCAGTTCTACCTTTACGCCGGTCTGCTCGGTGAATACGTCGAACAGCTCCATGTAGCTTTCGCTGGTGGCAACCACCTTCATGGTGCCGGAAATCTCGGGAGCGGGCTCCTCAGTGGGCTCGGCAGCGGGCTCTTCGGTGGGCTCGGCGGCGGGCTCCTCAGCGGGAGCCTCGGTGACAACGGGAGCCTCGGTAGGATTGGAAACCTGATTGTCAGCCGCAGCGTCATTGTTGGCACAGCCTGCGAACATGGACAGAGCCATGAGCAGTACCAGCAGTGCGGACAAATATTTCTTCATTGCTTTTCATCCTTTCATGCTTTCTCTGTGTTTTTTGCACAGACAAATGGCAGTTTACCATCAAAAAATTCTATTTGCAAGCCCCTTTCCTTCATATTGGATAATTCTATTGTCTTTGCGTTTAATCGGTTTTGCAAATCGTTTTTTATCAGGGAGGCGTATGTATATAAGGTGTGCAAGGGAGGGCGGCGGAAGGGCACATCCCTTCGCTTAGCCGCAGGGGGAGCGTTCCGCTCCCCCTGCGGCTAAGGGTTCGCCTTGCGAACCCGCCGCCCCCGCCTAAATGCTTTCTTACGCCTCACCTTTCCCCGTCCAATGCGTGGACCATCCTTTCCGTATGCACAATGGAGCCGTCAATGGCGTTGATATACAGGGCCTCTATCAGCACATTCCCCTCTGCCCGATCCTTTAGGGCCCATTCGTCCCCCTCGTCAAAGTAAAAGACCCAGCAGGGCACCGCATAGTATTCCTCGCTGTCTGCCTGCCGCAAAACATGATAGGTCAGCACCGCCTTATACACGCTGTAGGTATACGCATAGTCCTCATTATAAGGCACCAGACACCAGCTAAAGGCTTGCTTCGCCCGTTCCTGCACCTGCTCCCAGTCCAAAAGCTCCACCCCGGGGTTCTCCAGCCTGATAATTTCCTTTGCATTCCCGTAGCTTAGCCTTTGCACCCCGTCTCCGTTTACAAAAAGGGTCAGCCTCTCCTCCTTTATGCGCTTGTTGACCATGTACCCGTCCCCCTCTGCGTACTTAAGCCTTTCCGAGGGGCGCACACTGGTCAGAAGGGGATAGCCTCCAAAGTCCCGGGCGTAGGTCAGCGTCCATCCCGCCGTCAGAGGTGTATGTCCCCCTGCGTATACATTCTCTTCTTTAACCGTCAGCAAGGCAAAGCCCTCCATGCCCAGCTTCTCCAGCATCTGCCGCCCCGCCTGTTCCGCCGCTTCCAAGGATATATCCGCCTCCTGCCAGCGGTAGCCGGGGTTGTCCTCTGCAAAGTCTTTCCCCCCTATGACTTCATATTCCTTTACCCCTTTGAACACGATCAGCCCCGTCTCCCGCAGGGTAACGCGGACAAGAGTTCCGTCCTCAAGGGTATACGCTCCCTGGAAAAAGGGCTGTACATCCGAAAAATCCGTCACCGGGCGGCTGTCATGGCTTTCCGGGGCGGCATCCATCTGCTTTTGGAACCACGCCATCTGCTCCTTGATCTCTTCCTCGGTGAACACGGTGTCGTCCCCGTCTCCCCGCTGGTTTTCCGGCAGACTCTGCCGCTCCTGCTGTTGGGACACCGTTTCCATAAAATCTTCCATACGCCTTTTCCAGTCCGCCTTTACATCTCCCAAGGCCTCCAGGCTAATGGGCGGAGCGGGCAAAAAGGCTTCCAGCAAAGCCTGAGCCTCCTCCCCCGTAAACTCTTTTTCCCGCAGGCTGTACACGGGGTACATTCCGTCCTCCCTTTGGGTGATGTCCGCCTCAAAGCGCAGTGTCAGCTTATCGCCCGCAGCATAGGTCTCCTCCCATCGTGCGGGAAAGGTATACACTCTGGTCACTTCCGTAGGCACGGGGGCTTCGGGAATCATAGTCGGCACCGCCGAGGCGGCAATCTTCTCCTCCATGACCTTATCCCCCCGGTTGATGACAATCTCCTCCTGAGGCGTAGGCTGGCAGGCGGACAGCAGACAGCACACCGCCAAAAGCATAACAAAAATCCCTCTTAACCTTCTCATGCTTCTCTCCTCCTTTTTTCTTCATTGTAGCATCCGCTTGCAACAGAAAGGTCACAGGAGTATGAACAGGGTGTTAAGAATGGGATTTTTTCTCAGCTTTTATGGTTTTTTCTTTAATTGAACCCAAAGATTCTGTTGGCAATGTGATACAGGGCTATGGACAGCCGCCGTCCCGCCCCGGTTTTCATGCAGGTGCCCCAAGCCAGAATCCCCCGCCGCAGTTTTTTATACAGCCTTTCATCCAGCTCACGGAAGGACTGCCACAGCTTCTCCCGCTTCTCATAGTTTTCCGCCGTATCGCTGATGGTAATCATCATGCAGGTTACAGCGGTGATAATCTCTAAGTAATTGAACATGTACGTCCCCGCCCGCCGATTCTCCACCTGCAGAGGGTTCACCTGCTCCGCCATAAGGCGGTTGACCAAAAGCTGCTGATCGATGCGGCGAATCATGACGGACTCATGGACAGACTGATCCTCCCGCCCAATAAAGTAATGGTACAGGTTGCAGGGCAGATAGTACATGGTCTGCACTTTGGCCATGGGCACATATACAAAGAGGTTGTCCACATAGAAGGTGTGCAAAGGCAGTTCCATGCCGCTTTCCCGCAGCAGCGCCGTGCGGTAGACAATGGCGTGCATGAGCATATACTGGCCGATGCGGAAGCCGTGAGTCTGCTCCCAGCCCATGACCCGCCTTGTGGGCAGGGCGTTTTCGTAGGAGATGACCCGCTTGTGCTCCACGCCTACCTTATCATAGATATAGTTGCTCACCACCATGTCCACAGGGGTCTTTTGCCCCCGCAGATAGGCCATGACCTCCCCGAGAGCCTCCTCCCCCAGCCAGTCGTCGCTGTCCACCACCTTAAAATACTCTCCCTGCGCCTCCCGAAGCCCCGTCATGACGGCGCCTCCGTGGCCTCGGTTTTCCTGATGGATGGCCCGCACGATCCCCGGGAAGCGGGCGGCGTATTCATCGGCTATGGCGGCGGTTTCATCCCTGGAACCGTCGTCCACCAGCAAAATTTCCACATCCTCCCCCTTGGCGGTGAGAATGCTGTCCACGCACTTTTCCATGTAGGCGGCGGAATTATAGCAGGGCACGGCAAAGGTAATTTTTTTCACGGCGGCTCCTTTCTATCGGTAGAGTTAATGTATGCACAAGCCCACGGCGGCTCCCACGGCCGCCCCGGCCAGCACTTGCAAAGGGGTATGTCCCAAATGGGTTTTCAGACGAATTCCTGCCATGGCCGCCGTTTTCTGCAGGACAATCCCCTGCTTTTCCAGCTCCCGCCGCATGGTCAGGGCATCGTGAATGGTAATGGCCGCCACCAAGGCGCTGATTCCAAAGGCGAAGGAATCCAAGCCGTAGGTACAGGCGGAGGATACGCAAAAGGCCGTAACGGCGGCGGTGTGGGCGCTCGGCATTCCTCCCGCCCCCAAAATCCGCTCTTTGCAAAAGGCCTTCTCCCGCCAAAAGTGCCGCAGGGTCTTGACAGTCTGCGCCAGCGTCCACGCTACCAGCGCCGCCCAAAGCCCATGGTTTCGGAATAAAGCTTCCATATTATAAGCGCTCCGCCAGATCCATGGCACGGCGCACCACAGCATCCATATTATAGTAGCGGTACTCTCCCAGCCGCCCGCACAGATGGAGATTGGGATAGCGGGCCGCCAGCGCAGCATAAGCTTCGTACAGCTTTCTGCTTTCCTCCGAGGCAATGGGGTAATAGGGAGTGTCTGCTTCTCCGCAGGCCTTGGGATACTCCCGAAGGATGGTGGTGCAACGGCTCTCTTCCCCCGTCAACTGCTTGCACTCGGTGATGCGGGTAAAGGCCTCATCCACGGTGTAGTTCACCGTGCCGCAGGGCTGAAATTGCTCCTGCTCCAAGGTCTCAAAGGCAAAGTCCAAGGTGCGGTAAGGAAGCCGCCCCAGCCTATAGCCAAAGAGCCCGTCGATGGTGCCCGTGTAGATCACATCCCCCAAAAAGGCCTGTCCCTGCACATACAGCTTTCCATCCTCTTTAGGCTCTATATCCGCCGAAGCCCCGCACTGTACGGTAATGTTGGGATGCTCCAGCATCCTTTCCACCATGGCCGTATATCCCTTGTCGGGCATGCCCTGCCAGGTGTCCAAAAAGTACCCGTCCTCCCGGCCAAGGCGCACGGGCACCCGGTTCAAAGCGGACACGTCCGCCTGCTCAAAGGGTACCCCCCACTGCTTCTCCGTATACCTGCGGAAGATATTTTCCCGCACATAGACCCCCACTTTGCGAATCTCCGCCTCCGGGCTCTCCAGCAGGCGCTGTAAAGGTATCTGCTTTACATTGGGGAAAGCCTGCCCCAGCTTCTCCTCCAGCACGGAGGCTTCCTCGGGGAAGGCCAGCTCCAGGGAGGTAAAGTTAAAGGGCACGGGAAGCATGGTGCCGTGAACATTGGCCAGCACCCGATGGCGGTATTCCCGCCAGCCCGTATAGAGGGAAAGGAGGTCAAAGACCTCCCCGTCGTTGGTATGAAAAATATGAGGGCCGTAGACATGCACCAGCAGACCCGCCTCGTTGGGGCAGTCATACACACTGCCGCCCACGTGGGCCCGCTTTTCCAGCACCAGCACCTTTTTCCCTTTTTGCGCCAAAAGCCGAGCAGCCGTTGCTCCGGCCAACCCGGCTCCCACGATGATGGTATTTACTGGGTTTAACCTTGTTTCGTTCATGGAGTCTCCGTTTCCGTTTTCTCTGGTTTGTCGGGCTCATTCTTAAAAATCACCCGGAATATGGGGAAAAATACCCAGAAGGAGATGGCGCAATTGATAATCATGGTCACTACGTCCGCCAGCAGTTCCCCAAAGGAGCCCATGGCCCAGGTTTCCATAAACAGGCGGTAAATGGGCGCCTTATATAGTCCCTGCAACGCAGAAGCACCGATGGTGATGAGGACATAGGCCAGCACATACCAGCCCGCCGCCTTCCAGACGCTGCCGTTTGAGCGGAAGGTAATGTTCCGCTGTCCAAAGAAGTTAATGACCTGCGCAATGGCAATGGTCAATTGCACCGCCAGAAAATAGGCGAGACCGCCGCCGCCGCCGGATTCCAAGGCCCCTGCGCCGTAGTCAAACATGTAGTAAGGCGTCCCGTTGAAGTTGGTGCCGATATGCCCCACCTGAAAGTGAATATCCACCAGATTGGTCATACCGAAGAGCCACTTAAACAGGGGCATCAGCACAAGCTGAAGCACCGTAACTCCGTTGCTGACCATAAAAAATACCAGAAACTGGGCAATGGTGGGGTGCTTGGTTTTAAAACCGTTCCAAATCCTTTTGCATGATTCCATCATAATGCTACGCATCCTTCCGTAGTGTCTTCAACTGTCTGCGTCCGTGGAAAAAGCCCTTCACCAGCTTCCCCAGCCCCTTGAAAAAGTGCCCGTTGGCTGCAGTGAGAATGCCCTCGGCCATCTCGATGTTCACCATGCCCACCATGAGCTTGGGAATGCTGCGAATGGGCATTCCGTAGATGAAGAGCAGGTTCAGATCCGGCTTCTTTGCGGTCTTCACCTTGTAGGAAAGGAACTTTCCCACCAGACGGCACAGGGGATTTTTGCATTCCGCCATATGGCTCATGGGGCTGTTCCAGCCCATCTCCCCTGCCTCGGGCTCGGCGGGTACAGGTTTGCCCAAAAGAAAGGCAAAGTCCTCCTCGTCGGCCTTGTCTGCCTGTCCTTCCCGGTACACGGAGGGAACGCTGTCATAAGGGGCGGGGGCATTGGTGCCCTCCGCATACAGTTCCCCCTCCAGACGGATATCCCGGCTGGAGGCGCCGATCAACAGGCCATAGGTGCCTGCCTCCCTTTCAAAGGCTCCGGTCTTCACGTTGAAGTAACGGAAGGTCTTATCGTCAAAGGAAATGGTGACCCGCTTACTTTCACCGGGCTGAAGTTCTACCCGCACAAAGCCTTTCAGCTCCTTTTCGGGACGGAACACTTCTTCGCTCCTGCGGCGCACATAAAGCTGGGCTACCTCTGCCCCCGCCCGTTGGCCTACGTTGGTCAAAGTAAAGGATACGCTTTTTTCTTCTACGATAAGCTCTTTGTAGTCAAAATCAGTATAACACAGACCGTGACCAAAGGGAAAGCAAACTTTCTTTTTTACCGTATCAAAATATCGATACCCCACATACAGGCTGTCTCTATACTGCACATGGGCTCCCTTTTCGAGATAATACGCCGCATTGGGCACGTCTGACAGCTTTTCGGGCCAAGTTTCCCCCAGCTTGCCGCAGGGGTTCGCCTTTCCCGTCAGAATCTCGCTCATAGCGGCGGCCCCCGCCTGCCCATACAGGTATCCCTGCACAATGGCGGGAGTCTTTTGGGCATAGGGCAGTTCCATGGGCGCCCCTCCCGTCAGCACCGCCACGGTGTTGGGGTTCGCCTCCAGCACCTTTTTCCACAGGGAAAGCTGGTTTTCCGGCAGGGACATGGTGCTTCTGTCCAGCCCCTCCGTTTCCTCCGTCTCCGGCAGTCCCAGGTGCAAAAGGACTACCTCCCCCCGCTTCGCCAAAAGCAGGGCTTCCTCCTCCAGTTTTTTATCCTTTTTTCCGTCCCTGCAAAAGCCTTGGGCAAAGCCCGCAATCTTTATCCCCGCCTTTTCGTAGCACGCCAGGGGGGTATCCACCCGGGTGGGGTTTACCAAGCTGGAGCCCGCCCCCTGAATGCGGGGGGTCTTAGCAAAGTCTCCGATGACGGCCGCACGCACGCCCGGGTTCAGAGGCAGTAAGCCCCCCTCATTTTTCATCAGAACAATGCCCTCCAAAGCCGCCTTTTTGGCTACGGCGTGGTGGTCTTCTAAGGTGTAGGGAGGCAAAGCCGGCTTTTTCCTGAGGGCAATGGCCAAGATCTCCCCAACCCGTCGGTCAATCTCCTCCTCCGTCAATTCCCCCTTCTCCACGGCCCTTACCAGCCGCTCCGCAGAGTCCAGCACGGGGCCGGGCATTTCCAGGGTGGATCCTGCTCGCACCCCCGCTGCAATGTCGTTGGAGCCGCCCCAGTCCGTAATGACGGCGCCCTCAAATCCCCACTCCTGCCGCAGCACGGTGTTCAAAAGCCAGGGGTTCTCGTTGGCGTAGGTTCCGTTTACCTTGTTGTAGGAGGACATGACGGCTCCGGGCTTCCCTTCCTTTACGGCAATCTCAAAGCCCGTTAAATACATCTCCCGCAGGGTGCGCTCGTCCACCACGGCGTCATAGTACATCCGATTGGATTCCTGAGAGTTGGCGGCAAAGTGCTTGGGACAGGCCGCCGTGCCGGTGCTCTCCACCCCTCTAATAAAGCCCGCCGCCAGTTTCCCCGCCAGATAGGGGTCTTCGGAATAGTATTCAAAATTGCGCCCGCACAATGGGCTTCTTTTTATATTCAGCCCCGGGCCCAGCAGCACATCCACCCCTTGGTTGGCGGCTTCTTGCCCCAGAGCCTTTCCCACTTCCTCCAAAAGCCCCTCGTCCCAGCTGTTGGCAAGGCAGGAAGCCGTAGGGAAGCAGGTGGCCTTCACGCTTTCGTTCAGACCCAGATGATCCGCCGCCCCCGCCTGCTTGCGCAGTCCGTGGGGGCCATCGGCGCAGAATACAGACTTCACCTCTCCCCGTGCAAAGGGGTAGGTTTCCCAGTTGCTCATGCCTGTGAGCATCCGTGCTTTTTCCCAGAGGGTCATCTGTTGAAGAATGTCTGCATACTGCATAAATCGTTTCCTTTTTGATATAAAAGAGAATGGGGAGGAGACGGGAATGAGAAATGAGGAATCGCGATGAAGAAACTGCATCTCCTCCCCCAAGGGAGGCCTCCGGCTCCGCTGCCTTGAAGCCGGAGGTAGGTTCTTAGTACTTAGTGTGCGCCGGTGGAATCGGATACGGCGGAGGAGCGGTTATAGCTCAGCTTCACCGTGCCGTCTCCATTCTCAAGCCACGTACCCTGAATGCTGCCGTGAGGCACGCCGCCCCGACCGCCAAAGCCCATGCCGCCGCCCTGAGCGGATTCTTCCTGCACACTGCCCAGAATCTCCAGCACAAAGGTGCCGTCGGCCTTGAGCTCCAAGGTGCCGTAGCCCTTGTTCTGATCATGGTAAAAGAAGCCGTCATAGAGGCTGATCTTGCCGGAAGCGTTCTGAAGCTCAATGTCAAAGGAGTATACGGAGCCCTCGGTAACATTCTCCATGGGAACGGCGGTGTAGGCTACATCCTCAACGCCTCTTTCGCCGAAGGTTGCCACGGAGACAACGCCCTTATAGGACATCTTCCAGTTCTCAAAGTAGTACCAGGTGCCGATGCTGCCGCCCTGCTGAGGATCAAAGTCCGCCACGGTGGGGTAGTCCAGGGTGGTGTAGACCTCCGTGTTCAGGTAGCCGTAGCCCTCGGTCATGGCGTTGGCGTTGTCAAGCAGTTCAATGGTGCCAAGGTCACTCTCCAGCTTGCTGTTGGTAACCACAGCCTCATCCCAAACTGTCTCCACCGTTAAGCTGTAGCTGCCTGCAGGAAGATTCTCGGCGGTTACGGTAAAGACATTGTCCGCAAGGGAAATATTCTCCATGGACAGCTTCACTTCGCTGCCGTCCGCCCCGGTCAGGGTGATGTCCGTCTTCTTGGGGAAGGCGCTGGCGTTGTAGGTGGTAACATTGATAAGCTGTACGCCGAACTCCTTGGTGAAGCAGTCCCAACGGTAGGCATACTCGGGAGCGGGTACTTCACCCTTGCAGGTGAAGGAAACGTGAGCGGGTTCAGACTTCTTGTAGGTCTTGTCCGTAGCGGCGGGGTAAGCGACAACCTGCACATCATAGATGCCGTAGGCGTAGTCAATGAGATCCCGCAGATTTCCGCTGGTCACGGTGGTGGGCAGGGAGTTGAACCGGCCTTCCCCCGTGGCGGCGTCGTACATGTAGACCACATAGTTGTCTGCACCCTCTACCGCCCCAAAGGAGTAGGTGCCGTCCTCAGCCAGGGTGAAGTTGGCGGGAGTGGGCAGGGCGCTCTTGCTGTTGTCCACGGTCTTCTTATCGGAAGCGCTGGCTCCGGTGAGAATCTTCAGCTTGCCGTTGACTTCGCTGAAATACTTTTCGATATTTTCTCTTGCGGTAGTGCAGGCGGTCATGGAGAATACCAGCGCCAGAACCAAGCACAGGGCAATGCATCTGTTCTTCTTCATCTTATTTTGCCTCCTTAACTTTGAAGCAGGATACGATGCCGCAGATAATGGCGGCGAAGAAGGGTACCAGAATCAGGATGACGGGGGTAACGCCGCCCTGAGAACCGTACATGTTGAAGTTGCCGTACCAGTCGGCCCACACGGGGTAGCTGTTCAGGAAGAACAGACCGGCGCCGAAGCTCATGAGCACCACGGCAATGAGGGGGAAGAAATCCGCCCAGGCCTTGTTAATCAGGGCATATACAATCAGCCCTCCTGCGCCCAACAGCAGGCACAGAGCGACCACGATGTCAAAGTACACGTTGTATACCGCACCGTATACAAGGAAGCCCAGCAGGGTCAGAATCCCCAAGCCGCCGCCGATGAGGGCGGCCCGGGCGCTTTTAGAGAGTTCTTTGAAGGAAAGTTTCATGCTCTTACGCCTCCTTTTCCACTGCCATAACAGGCTTGCGCTTCTTGCAGTAATCCACTACGCTCCATACGGTGCATACCGCAAAGCCCAGAGCGGAAATCAGGTTGACCGCCATGAGGGCGATCTGCCAGCCGGGGACGATGGAACGGATGACGGTGCCGCTGCCCAGACCGTTCATACGGGAGGTGCGGCACATGACGTACAGGTTGCGCTTGGCGGCCTGACGGAGAATCATCAGCAGGTACCCGTCGCCGTCGGCAATGGCCTTCTGGAATCTCTGAGAGTGTACGCCGGCGGTATCGATGCAGGAGTAGTCCAAGCCGGCTACCACTTCTTCGATGGAGTTCTGGAAGTAGTTGAGCATGGACACATATCCGTCGGAGGTTACATGGCCCTTAAAGCCCCACTCCCCGCGAAGGAGGTCGGTAATCAGAGCCTTGTAGTTCTTGGCAAGGCGGGTGCCGATACGGCCAAGAGCCGTCATGGTGCCCAAAGCGCCGCCGGCAAAGCCGCCTTCAAAGGCACGGGCGTAGATTTCACGAAGCGCCTGCTCCGTAAGGAAGGTGCTGATGCCCGTACGGTTGGTTTCCTGATCGTTGGTGCAGAAGTGCTTGATACAGCAGGTTACGCCCTGCTCCTGCATACCCATGGCCTCGTAGTAGGTGTTCCAGTAATCCAGGTTGGCGTCTGCGGCGAAGTACTGGGCCACACGGCCGCCGAAGGGCGTACGATGGAAGTTGCCGCTGCCGAACCAGACCTCGTCCATGCCGTTGAGGGAGGCAATCAGGCCTTCGAAGTAGCCACGTTCATAGTTCAAATCCGTGTTCCATGCACGGCCGGTGATGGGATGGCTGACCCAGTTGTACTGACCGCCGGGGTTGGTTTCGGCGTCAATGTGGGAGTTGCCGGGGATATCCAAGTCGGTGACCACCTGTGCGGCCAAGTCGTCGGTCATCAGGTTGGCCATTTCCTCTACGGTCATCTGGTTGAGGAAGGCGTCCCATGCTTCGTCATCGTCCAAATCCACATCCATCATGTCGGTCAGGGAGATGCCTGCACGCTCGCCCTGAATGAAGCTGTCCACGCTGGGCGCATCTTCGGGAGTTACGTAGTCATAGTTGGACATGGTCTCAATGACCTTGTCGGAAGCGGCCAGCACCTCGGCCTCTACGGGGTAGGTGCCTTCCCAATCCTGACGGCTGAGGTAGGTGAAGTCGTAGCCGTAGTAGTTGATGTCGGCATCGTCAAAGAGGTTGGTGATTTCGGCACCGTTGTAGATGGAGTAGCGGTAGCTCTCGGTGTCCAGAGTGTCCTGGGTCCACTTGTAAGCGTTGTCGGCGTTGCCCTCGGCGGTCATGCCGTTGGCGGTGGTGTAGCCCTTGGCGGCCAGAATGTTGTTCAAAGCATCGTGGCAGTCATCGCCGATGGCCAGATAGTAATCCCCCTGAGAGAGAATGTAGGTACCGGCGCCGTTGGTGTCGTAGGAAGCAAGGAAGTAGCCGTCAAAGGTGATTTCCAGGGTCTCGGAAGCGCCGGGCTCCAGCATTTCGGTCTTGTCATAGGCCACCACGTTGACGGAAGCCTTTTCTACCAGATTCTCCTTCTCGTAATCACCGTAAGGAGTCTGAGCGTAAACCTGCACAACGTCCTTTCCGGCCACGTTCCCGGTGTTGGTAACGGTGACGGTGACGGTGTAGGTCTTGTCGGAAGCGTTGTACTTCACGGAATCCAGCTTCTGGGAGAAGGTGGTGTAGCTCAGGCCGTAGCCAAGAGGATACACAACCTCATCGGCATAGTTCCAGGCACTGCCCGTGGAGGAGCCTGCCTTGGAAGCGGCGTTGCCCTGATTGAGAATTACATCCTCGTACCGGGTCTCGTAGTACTTATAGTCTACATAGATGCCCTCGGCGTAGATGATGTAGTAGTTGATGGTGGAACCGTTGCTGTCGTTGACCAGCGGGTTCTTCTCCATGAGTTCTTCGTAGTTGGACCAAGTCTGGGTGTTCTCACGGCCGGCATAGGTGACGGCGGGAGAGGACAGAGAGTTGGCTGCGTAGGTATCCACCACATGGCCGGAGGGATTCACGGTGCCGTAAAGGATTTCCGCAATGCCCAAGCAGCCGAAGGCACCCTGATGGCCTACCAGCAGACAGGCATCCACGTTGTACTCCTCCAAGAAGTCCAGCTCCATCTGCAGCTCCGCGCCTACCAGCACGATAACCTTCTTAAAGACCCCGGCATCCCGCTGGGAGATCAGATACTGGAGGGTGGCTTCCTCGTTGACGGACAGATCCAGCCAGTGACGCCGGGAGCCGTCTTCGTAGGTTTCGTCGGTATACATGTAACCGTCGCTGCCCTCGCTGGTGTTCCGATCGATGACAAAGATGGCCGCATCGTTAAAGTCATTCTGCCAAGTGCTTTCATAGGCCTGAATGTCCTTGACCTCGGCTTCGGTGATAGAAGCATTGTTGTTGCCCATCATCATGCCTCCCTGAGGGCCGCCTGCGCTGGACTTCAGATTGGCATAGACTTCGGTGCAGAGGGTGGTGTTGACGTTTTCTGCACCGAAGACCTCCTCCATGGCCTCCGCGAGGTTGTAGGGAGTCAGGTAATCTGCGCTCTTACCTGCCAAGCCGCCGCCTACGCTGGTAGACCAGATGGAAGAGCTCTGGGCGGCATAGCCGAAGAGGGTCACCCGGCTATTGCCCAAAGGCAGGGCACTGTTCTCGTTCCGAAGCAGTACAACGCCTTCCTCTGCCAGCTTTACGTTGGTGCTGACCGAGTCAAGGTTTACTGCGGCCAGAGCGTTTTCATCGTACCCGTACTCGTTGGGATAATAGATGTTTGCATCGGCATCGGCGTCGTCGGCCTTCTCCGCCACGGTGGTCTTGATCCCAAAGGCCTTATTGATGATGCTGTCATACTCAAAGGTCAGGGTTGTGGCGGCCATACTCACCAGCATGATGAATGCCAGCAAAGCGGCTACGCCACGCAAAATCGCTGTGCTTTTTCTCATTGTTTGCTCTTATCCTCCTCTTGGATTCTGAGTGCCTTGTTTTGTTTTCCCGCTCCCCTGCGCATGGAAACGGGGCTTCTTTAGCAGGGTCCTGCTTTTTTCCTACGAACAATATACACAAATCCCGCATTTTTGTGTGGATTTTTTCACGAATTGCACTTTTTTGCGCATAAATTGTCATTTTTCCTAAAAAGCGAGGCAGAGACGGGAAGGGCGCCGCCCTTCTTGGCCCCAAAAGCAAAAGGGACGAAACCTTCGTCCCTCACAGTCCTGTCCTTCAAAACGTATTTTTCCTCACTGCTTCTCCTGGGGCAAGGGCACCAGCACCTTTAAGCGGAAGGTATCGTTTTCAAGCGTAATGTCCATCTCCCCGTCATACTTGTGGACGGTATGCTCAAGGCTCTTTAAACCGTAGCCGTGAAAGCGCCGATTCTTCTTGGTGGTGACGGGCAGTTCTCCCTGAAAGCTCAAATCCCTGTCGCAGTAATTCTCAAACTGCATGAGCAAAAAGCCCTTCTGTCTTGCCGCCGCCACATGAATCAGCCGCTTCTCCCTGTCCGCCACCTTCTTTTCGCACTCAATGGCGTTGTCCAGCGCATTGCCGAAGATGGCGCAAATGTCCATCACGTCCATAAAGGAGAACAGAGTGCCGTCCACCACGCTGGTCATGGTGATATGGTACTTCTGGCACAGCAGGCTCTTCATGGTCAGCAGGGTGTCCAGCACCTCGCTGCCCGTCTTGTTCTGGGCCTCATAAAAGCTCAGATCCGCTTCCATCCGATCCAGCATCTCCCCGTAGGCCTTGTTCCCTTCCCCGCTGCGCAGGGCGATAATAAAGTGTTTCAAATCGTGGTACTTGTAGTTAATCAGCTCTACCGCTTCCTGAGACTGACGGTACTGCTGGTACTGATTCTGCAAAATCAGCTCCACGCTCTCCAGCTCCATGTGCACCCGCAACCCCCATAACTGCATGTGGTAGGCGTAGAGCATGGCCACGCCTCCCAAGTCCGTTATGGTGCGCACGATGAACATATCTGCTCCGTATCTGGACGAAAAGGGGGTGCTCAGGGTGACAAATCCCAGGTTGCTCATGATGAAAATGGCTGTGCAGATGATGACCGAGGACACCAGTTCCTTTCCCTGCACATGGAGGGGCTTTTCGTAGGCAGCGCTCTTGCGGAACAGCAGCCAAATCAGGGTGTACACTGCCCCGTAAATTCCAATCAGGCACAGGGCCTGTGCCCATGGAGTGTACCAGCCCGCATGAATGCGCAAATAGCAGTCCAACTGCCACTCCAGGGACGCCGCAAACTCCGCCACCGCAAAGGCACGGCACAAATAGTAAGCCACATCCCGCCACCCGGCTCCGCAGCAGAGATACATATAGGCATACATAAGGGCGATAGCCCCCAGCATGCACAGAATCCACAGAATTCCCGTAAGTCCCGGAGTAGGCACCAGCAGCAGACACAAAGCCCCCAGCGCCCCCAAAGACACGGCGGCCAGCTTCCACCCCCGTATGCGGGGCTTCATCTCCAGAATGCACAGCACGCAGGCCAGCCATTCCGCCAACGCCGTATAAAACCGGGGAATATCCGGCAGGGCCCCTGCCACCTGATGCACCACATCGCCGCTCATTGCCTATCCCCCCAGTATCTGGTCAGTTCCTGCATAAAGTCCTTCTGTCTGGGGCGGCTCAAAAGCAGTTTCTCCCCCTTCACCACGGCGCACTTGTCCTCAATGCCCTCCACGTGCATAAGGTTGATGAGATAACCGTTGTTGCCTCTGGAAAAGTGCAGTCCCTGCAAGGTTTCCTCGGCAGACTTCATGGTGCCGTGCATCTCCAGCACCCCCTTCGTTGTGTGAAAATAGAGGGTATGTCCCTGGCACTCGATGTAATAGATATCCGATGTCGCCATGCGCATATACCCGCTGCGCAGGGGGATGGTCACATATCGGATTTTGCGGTTGGAAATTTTGGATATGGCTCTGGTCAGCTTTTGAGAAAAGGCAAAATAGGACACGGGCTTGAGAATGTAATCCAATGCCCCTACCTCATAGCCGCGGATGGCGTACTGACTCATGTTGGTCACGAACATCAGCGCCACTTCCTGATCCCGGCGGCGAATCTCCTCGGCGGCGGTCATGCCGTCCACCAGCTTCATCTCTATGTCCATAAGGATTAAATCATACTGAGGTACATAGTTCTCCAGAATCTCTGCACCGTCGCGAAACACGGTCAGAGTCAGCTCCGTGCCTGTCTCCTCCCGATACCGCTGCATGTACTGCCGCAGCTGGCCAATGTACTTTTCGTCATCCTCCACAATGGCTATGCGTACCATGTCCGCCTCCCAAATGCCTCTCACGCCTCATAAAGGGCGGGGCTTTTTATTATCCTGCCATTTTTCCCCTGCCTTTGTCAAGAGCAAAATAGCCCAGGGGCGGGGCGGCTCATTCGCTCTGCGAATGCTTCGGAGGGGTCGGGGACAAGTCCCCGCCCCCTCCGAAGGGAAAGGCGGAGCCTTTCGGCCGCCCCGCCCGCCCCTGCTTGCAGTAAATTTTTCACTGTACACCATGCCGTGAGGGAAGTTCCAAAGTATCTTTTTGGCATACATAGACTTTTGCTCCCCTTTTCCCCCACGAAAAAAGGAGCCCGAAGGCTCCTTGTTTGTTTGCTTG
>CAYUHW010000004.1:0-19944 GCA_964444605.1 uncultured Christensenella sp.
GTGCAGGGCTCCGTGGAGGCCATCAAGCAGGCCTTCGAGAAGCTGAGCAACGAGGAAGTGCGGGTGCGGGTCATCCACGGTGCCGTAGGCGCCATTACGGAGAGCGATATCGTCTTCGCTTCCGCCAGCAACGCGCTGGTCATCGGCTTCAACGTCCGTCCCGACAGCGCCGCCAAGACCGCCGCCGAGAAGGAAAAGGTGGATGTGCGTACCTACCGTGTTATCTACAGCGCCATCGAGGACATTCAGGCCGCCATGAAGGGCATGTTCAAGCCCGTGTTCAAAGAGGTGGAAATGGGCAGAGTGTCCGTGCGCAACACCTTCCGCATCAGCGGCGTAGGCACCGTTGCAGGCGCCTATGTCCAGGACGGCAGGATTACCCGCAGCGCCCAGGTGCGTGTGGTGCGGGACGGCGTAGTGCTCTATGACGGCAAGCTGGCTTCCCTGAAGCGGTTTAAGGACGATGTGAAGGAAGTGGCCGGCGGCTACGAGTGCGGCATCTCCTTTGAAAACTTCAACGATGTACGGGAAGGGGATATCATCGAAGCGTACACCATGGAGCAGGTGGAGAAATAAACGGCCCGGTAAAAATGCGTCTTGAGGCCTTGCTCCGGTTCCCTCCTGTCCTTTGCAGAGAGGGAATCGGGCAGGGCGTATCGTCTTTGAACAGAGCCGAAAGGAGGCTTTTATGTCTAAAAACCGAGGGGAACGGGTCAACGAGGAAATGAAGAAGACCCTTTCCGCCATTGTCTTTGATTTGAAGGACCCCCGCATATCCCCCATGACCACCATCACCGGGGCGGAGGTTACCAACGATCTGAAGTACTGTAAAGTGGGCGTCTCCGTATACGACACGGACGAAAGCGTCCGCAAGGAGACTGTAGCGGCCTTGAACCGGGCTTCCGGCCATATCGGCTGGGAGGTGGGACAGCGGATGCAGATCCGTGCCATTCCCAAGTTCAAGTTCACTTTGGACGAGTCCATTGCCTACAGCGTCCATATTTCCGACATTCTCAACAAGCTCAACATCTCCCACGAGGAGACGGAGGAGCCGGACACGGACGCATGAGCCTGCAGGATGCCGCCGCTTTTTTAAATGCCCATACCGCCTTTTGCATTTTCTGCCATGTGTCCCCCGACGGGGACGCTTTGGGCTCGGCCTTAGCTTTGCGGCTGGGGCTTTTGCAAAAGGGCAAAGCGGTCAGGATTCTCTGCGACGCTTCCGTCTTTCCCCATAAGTATGCCTTTTTGCAGGGCAGCGATACCGTAGAGGTGGGGGAAAAGCGGGAAGTGCCTCAGGGATGGGCCCTTGTATATATGGACTGCGCCGCTTTAGACAGAGCCGGGTTCTATGCCCCTGTATTGGAGGAGGGACATGAGAGCCTGTGCATCGACCACCATGTGACCAACCCCGGATGGGGGGGCAAAGGCTACGCAGACGTCAACTATGTGGAGGACTGCGCCGCCGCCGGCGAGCTGGTGTATCTGCTTCTTGGAAAACTGGGGGCAGACATCACGCCGGATATAGCCGCCTGCCTGTATACGGCCTTGGCTACGGACACGGGGAACTTTGCTTACGAAGCCGTAAGCCCCCGCACCTTTGCCATTATGAGCCGGCTTATGGAGGCGGGACTGAACTTGCCCCTGTGCAACCAGCTTCTCTTTCGTCGGGAGCGGCTGGCCAAGGTGAAGCTCACCGCCCGGGTGGTGGACACCATGCGTCTGCACAGGCAGGGGAGACTGGCGGTAGGCTCCCTTACCCTGGAGGAAATTGAGGAAGCGGAGGGCATCAGTGCCGACTGCGACGGCATCATCGACACCCTAAGGGACATGGAGACCGTGGAGGCCGCCTGCTTTTTGCGGGAGAGCCGTCAGGGCATCAAGCTGAGCTTTCGGAGCAAGGGGCTGCTCAACGTGGCGGCCATTGCCCAGAGCTTCGGCGGCGGCGGCCATGTGCTGGCCGCAGGATGCACCATGCACACCTCCATGGAGGAAGCGGAGCGCAGAAGCACGGAGGCTCTGTGCCGGGCGCTGGAGGAGAAGGGGCTGTAAAGCCGAGAAGGAGAGCCAAGGATGAACGAAGGCATTGTATCCGTATTGAAGCCCCCGGCTTTGTCCTCCAGCAACGTGGTGTCGGAAGTCCGCCATCTTTTCCATGAGAAGCGGGTGGGGCATCTGGGCACCCTGGACCCCGGAGCCGCCGGAGTACTGCCTGTGTGCGTAGGCAGGGCGGTGCGTCTCTTTGACTATCTGGTAGACAAGGAGAAGACCTACCGCTTCGAACTTTTGCTGGGAATGGCCACGGACACCCAGGATTTATTCGGCAAAGTAACGGAAACCTCCCAAGCCGTGGTGACGGAGGAGGAACTTTTGAAGGTGCTTCCCGCCTTTCGTGGGGAGACGATCCAGCAGGCGCCTGCGTATTCCGCATTAAAAAGCGGGGGGAAGAAACTGTACGATTTGGCGTTGGCAGGGAAGGAGATTCCCGAAAAACTGCGGACGGTGAACATATCCCGTCTGGAGTTGCTGGACAAGGCGGGGGAGAATCGGTACCTCATGGAGGTTACCTGCTCCAGAGGCACCTATGTGCGTACCCTGTGTTATGATATAGCCAGGGCGGCGGGGAGCTGCGGCTGCATGGGCATGCTTTTGCGGACGGCGTCGGGCCCCTTTGCCATTGAAAACAGCTTTACTTTGGAGGAACTCCATGGCCGCAGGGAGGAAGGGACATTGGAAGAAACCCTGATCTCCTGCGAGGAAGCCCTGGGCGGAATGCCCAGAATGGACTTGACTCGGGAGCGGTTTACCCCCACCAAAAACGGATTGCCCACTCGTGCCCCGAAGGGGCCGGAGGGAAGTGTGCGTCTGTACTGCGGGGGCGTGTTCATGGGGATCGGAGAAAGGGAAAAGAGTGAGGTACGGCTGAAGGTGCCTCTCTACGAAAAGGATGCGCCCTAAAAAGGGCGGGGCAAACAGAGGAAAAAGGGATTCAGAAATAGGGGAAAAGGATAAAGGAAATTGGAACAGACATCGGAAACTGGATACAGTATCGCCCTTGGCATGTTTGACGGGGTACACCGGGGGCACCAGGCACTGCTGAAAAAGGCAGCGGAGGAAGGGAAAAAGCAGGGATGCAAATCCATGGCCTTTACCTTCTCCAATCACCCCGCCGAGATTTTCGGGAAGAGTACGGCGCTTTTGAGCACACCGGAGCAGCGGAAGCAATGGATGCTGGATTCAGGGGTGGACCGGGTGGAGATGATTCCCTTTACAAAGGAATTTGCCTCCCTGAGCTCGGAAGCTTTTTTGGACTATTTGATGGAGCATTATCCCGTCAGGGGACTGGTGGCCGGGTTCAACTACACCTTCGGCCGCTACGGACGGGGAACGGAGAAAACCCTGCTGCGGCTGGGGAAAAAGCATCATCTCAGCGTACACATTGTGGAGCCCGTGCTCTATGAAGGGGTGCCCATCTCCTCCTCCCGCATTCGGGAAGCCTTAATGCGGGGAGAAATCACCAAGGCGCGGGATATGCTGGGGCGTCCCTATACCCTGAAGGGAAAGGTGATTTCCGCCCGGGGCATCGGCAGGAGCCTGGGGTATCCCACAGCCAATTTGCGCACGGAGGGCCTGCTTTGGCCCATGGACGGAGTGTATGCCAGTGCCGTGCGGACGGGGGGAGAAATCTTCGCCGCCGTGACCAACGTGGGCAACAACCCCACCTTGTCCGGGCAGAACCGAAGCCTGGAGACCCACCTTTTGGAGGTCAAGCGGGATTTATACGATCAGGAGCTGGAGGTGGCCTTCTTAAAGCGTCTGCGGGAAGAGCGCCGATTCCCCACCTTGGGAGACTTAAAGTTCCAGATTGGCAGAGACACTCTGGCGGCCATGGCCATGTTTGAGGCCTACGGCAAAAAAAGTTTTTAATCAGGCAAAAAAACAGTTTACTTTTTGCCCGTCATGTGCTACTATTTGTAAGGTTAAACCGCATACTGGGCTTTTGCGGAACTCCGTGCCCTTTGGGGACATTGGCTCAGGCGCAGTTTGCGGGGATAAAATAAGGAGGATATATACCATGACCAAACAGGAAATCATCACCAAGTACGCCATCCATGAAGGCGACACCGGTTCCCCCGAAGTGCAGATTGCTCTTCTCACCCAGCGCATCAACCACCTCAACGAGCATCTGGCCGTCAACAAGAACGACCATCACAGCCGTCGTGGCCTGCTGAAGATGGTAGGTCAGCGCCGCGGCCTGCTCAACTACCTGAAGGAAAAGGACATTGAGCGCTATCGTGCCATTCTGGCTGCATTGAACCTGAGAAAGTAAGAACCAAAGACGCAGGGCGGGTTGCAACACACCCGCCTTGCTTTCTTCCTTCCCCGGGGTACAATGGGTGAAGGTTTATGGCAGGGAGTGTCTGTTTCCCTCTGAGGGAGAGAAAAGAATCCTGCGGTGTTTACACTTAAGGTGAAGAACCGCCCCCATAAGTTTTCAGCGATTGCACCCCCTTTTTCCCATCGGGAAAGGCCAGGGGAAGCGCCCGGCTGCGGGCAATTGAAATTCGGTACCAATTAAGAAAGAGGATATAGAAAAATGTTCAGAACTTTTGAGACCATGGTCGGCGACCGGAAGCTGGTCGTCGAAACCGGGAAGTATGCGGAACAGGCAGGAGGGTCCTGTCTCGTCCGCTGCGGCGGCACTGCCGTGCTGGTATGCGCCACGGTGGCCAAGGAGCCCCGTCCCGGCGTAGACTTTCTGCCTTTGAGCGTAGAATTTGAAGAGAAGATGTACTCCGTGGGCAAGATCCCCGGCGGCTTCATCAAGCGTGAAGGCCGTCCCTCCGAGAAGGCCATTTTGGCCTGCCGTCTCATCGACCGGCCCCTGCGCCCCCTGTTCCCCAAGGGGTTCTATAACGATATTCAGGTCATCGCCACCGTGCTGAGCGTGGATCAGGATGTCCAGCCCGACATCATGGCCATGCTGGGCGCCTCCATCGCCCTGTCCATCTCCAATGCTCCCTTTATGGGACCCATTGCCGGTGTGGTCGTGGGATATGTGGACGGCAAGTACGTCCTCAATCCCGGCGTAGAAGACCGTGCCAAGAGCCGCCTGCACTTGACCGTAGCCGGCACCAAGGATGCCGTCATGATGGTTGAGGCCGGTGCCCAGGAAATCACCGAGGAAGAGATGCTCAAGGCCATCCTCTTCGGCCACGAGTACATTAAGCAGATTGTGGACTTCATCTCCTCCATCCAGCAGGATGTGGGCAAGGAAAAGATGGAAGTCACCATCCACCACGCTTCCGAAGAGCTCACCGCCAAGGTGCGGGAGCTGGCTATGGACAAGGTCATCTGGCAGATGGACACCTTCGACCGTCACGAGCGGGAGATGCGCACCGAGCAGGTGAAAAAGGAAGTCCATGAGGCCCTGGACGAAGCCTATCCCGAAGAGGGAAAGGACATGGACGACATCCTCTATGCCATGACCAAGGAAGTCATGCGCAAGAAGATTCTGGAGCAGGACATCCGTCCCGACGGCCGCACCCAGGAGCAGATTCGCCCCATCTGGTGCGAAACCGGCATTCTGGAGCGTACCCATGGCACCGGCGTATTCACCCGGGGTCAGACCCAGGTCATGACCATTGCCACTCTGGGCACTCTGGCTGAGGCTCAGATGCTGGACGGCATCGGCCTTGAGACCGAGAAGCGGTACATGCACCAGTACAACATGCCTCCCTACAGCACCGGCGAGACCCGCCCCGTCCGCAGCCCCGGCCGCCGTGAAATCGGCCACGGCGCTCTGGCAGAGCGTGCTTTGCTCCCCGTGCTGCCCACTCCCGAAGAGTTCCCCTACTGCATGCGCTTGGTCAGCGAGGTCATTTCCTCCAACGGTTCCACCTCTCAGGCCTCCATCTGCGCCAGCACCCTGGCTCTTATGGACGCAGGCGTACCCATTAAGAAGCCCGTTGCAGGCGTAGCCATGGGTCTCATTCAGGATACGGAAAGCGGCAACATCGCCGTCATGACCGACATTCAGGGTCTGGAAGACTTCCTGGGCGACATGGACTTCAAGGTAGCCGGCACCCGGGACGGCATCACCGCCATCCAGATGGATATTAAGATCAAGGGCATCAACGAGGAAATCCTCACCCGTGCGCTGGCACAGGCCAACCGGGGCCGCATGTTCATTCTGGACAAGATGGCCGAGTGCCTGCCCGCTCCCCGCGAGAACCTGTCCCCCTATGCGCCTCGGATCATCTCCTTCAAGATCCATCCCGACAAGATTCGTGAGGTCATCGGCTCCGGCGGCAAGACCATCAACGGCATCATTGCCCAGACCGGCGTAAAGATTGACATCGAGGACGACGGCTCCGTGTCCATCGCTTCTCCCGACGAAGCGGCTGCCAAGGAAGCCAAGCGCATCATCGACTCCATCGTCAAGGACATTGAGGTGGGCGAGGTGTATCTGGGCACCGTGGTCAACATTCAGTCCTTCGGCGCTTTCATCAACCTGACCCCCGGTAAGGACGGTCTGCTCCACATCTCCCGCATGGACAAGAAGCGGGTCAACAAGGTGGAAGACGTCATGAACCTGGGCGACAAGGTGCTGGTGCGGGTTATCGAGATCGATCCCAAGACCGGGAAGATCAGCCTGGACCGCAAAGGCATGCTCCCTGAGGACGGAGACAAGGCCGATAAGTAAGCAGTACAAACAGGGGGCGCAATGAGACCATTGCGTCCCTTTTTCGTAACCCTCCGTGGGGATAGGGGCGGCGGATTCCGCCACACTATTTGAGAGACGGCCGAGGCACCTTTGCCGTTTTGAAACATCCGTGTAAAGGAGAACTGCCATGCATCATTTGATTACCCTGCCCAACGGGTTAAGGCTCATCCTTATGCCCATGGAAAACACCTGCGCCGTGTCCTTGGGGGTGTGGGTCAACGCCGGCTCCGTGTATGAGGAGTGGGAGAACAACGGCGTCAGCCACTTCATTGAGCATATGCTCTTTAAGGGTACAAAAACACGCTCTGCCCGGGATATTGCCGTGGAGATGGACGCCGTAGGCGGCAATCTGAACGCCTTTACCTCCAAGGAATGTACCTGCTACTATGCCAAGGTGCTGGACAGAGACTTGCCCCTGGCGGCGGACATCCTTTCTGATATTCTGCTTCACTCCGTCTTTGCCCAAGAGGACATGGAGCGGGAAAAGCAGGTGGTGCTGGAGGAGATTGCCATGACCGGGGACAACCCGGAGGATCTGTGCTTTGAGGCGGCCTCCGGCGCCTTCTTTGCCCATACGGTGCTGGAAAAAACCATTTTGGGCACTCCAAAAACGGTGCAGGCCCTGACCCAAGAGCAAATACAAAGCTATATGCATAAGCGGTACACCGCCGGGAACATGGTGGTGGCCTGCGCAGGGCATTTTGATTTGCAGGAAGCCGAGGCTCTGTTGACGAAGGCCTTCCAAGACGTGCCTGCCGGGGAAGAGACCATGGTCAGGGAGGAGCCTCCCAATCGGGGACAGCCCTTTGTCTCCTTGCCCAGGGAGGCGGAGCAGGTGCACCTCTGCCTTTTGCTCCCCGGCATAGAGGCGGGAAGCGAAGAATATTACGCCTTGGCCGTCCTCAGCAACATTCTGGGGGGGAGCATGTCCTCCCGCCTGTTCCAGAAGGTGCGGGAGGAGCGGGGGCTGGTGTACTCCGTGTACAGCTACCCCATGGCCTATCGGGATACGGGGGCTTTGTGCATCTATGCAGGCAGCTCTCCCAAGCAGGCCCCCGAGGCCCTGAAGCTGATTTTGCAGGAGCTGGAGGACATCCGCCTCCACGGGGTGACGGAAAAGGAGTTCGCCCTGTGCAAGAACCAGCTTCGGGGAAGTTTCCTCATGGGTATGGAAGGCTGCGGGGCGTTTATGAACGCTTTGGGGAAAAGTTTTCTTTTACAACACAAAGAATATGCCCCGGAAGCTACGCTTGAGGCCATCGAATGTGTTACAATAGAGAGAATACAGGCGGTGATTCCCAAAATTCTCTGCAAAAGCCCTCTTACCTGCGCCATGACGGGAAAGGTAGAGGAGGTGCAAGGCCAAATGGAGGCCTTGCTGAAGGGCTGGACAGGGGAAGAAGGCTAAGACCGTTCTACAGGAGGAGCTTCGTTTGGAAAGCAGAAAAAGAAAATTCCGCTTGCGGTTCTATATCATTCTGCTCATCCCCATTTTGCTGGTGGGGGCGTATTTGGCATACAAAATTCTCTCACCGTCCACAGGTCGTCTGTCTGCGGACACGGTGAAGGCCGATCTGGAGTTTACGGGGGTGGTCATCCGCAGGGAAAGCGTGGTGGAAGCCCCGGAGTACAGCAGCCTGCGGTATCTGGTCGGCGAAGGGGAGTATGTGGAGAATCAGCAGCCCATTGCCATGCTCTATGCCAAGGGCTATGACACCCAACTTGCCCAGATTCTGGAGCAGTCCCAAAAGATTTACCGCCAGCAGGTGACCCTGCTGAAGCTGACCTCCGCCGACGCCAGCACCCTGCCTCAGGAGGTGCTGGATTACAACGCCCAGATTGAGGACACCTTGGAGAAGATGACCAAGGCGGCCATGGGCAACAGCGAGTATAACTACATGACCCTGGCGGAGGAACTGCAGACCCTGCTTACCGCCCGGGAAAGCTACATGCGGCAGATTACCCCGGAGGATGCGGCTCTCAGCGCCAACTACGCGTTGCTGGATCAGCTTAAAAACTCCTTCAGCGCCCAGAGCACCCTGCTGAATAACGGGGGCGCCGGGTACATCAGCTTCCATCTGGACGGCTACGAAACGGCCATGAACGTCAACGGCCTTACCGCCTCTCAGGTGCGCAAGACCGCTTCTTCCCCTCTGAGCACCACCACGGGGCAGGGGCTTTTCCGCATCGTGAACCCCAACGGCTTCTATATCGCCTTTACCGTCAAGGGGGATGCCGCCACCCGCTTTGTGGTGGGGGAGACCTACACCATGCAGGTGAGCCATCAGGACAAGGCCTTCTCCGGCAGGGTCATTGAGGAAAAGCCTTCGGAGAGCTATGTGCTCTATGTGCTGGAGGTCAGCGAGGACGCCTATCAGGTGCTGGAGAACCGCACCATGGACTTGAGCATTCACTATGAGGGCAGCGGCACCTCCGTACCCGTGGAGGGCATTTACTTCAACGGCGGCGTGCCCTATCTGTTTGTATACACGGGCACGGACTACCAGCCCATTAAGATTGAGATTCTCTGCGCCGATGAGGAGACGGCGGTCATTCGGGCGGCGGACAGGCAGATTCAGCTTAAGAGCGGCATCCGCTTCCTCTACTATGAGGAGGATGAGGATGAGGCACAGCCCACGGCCACGCCTTTGCCCACCCCCAGCCCCAGTCCCACGCCCAGTCCCACGCCTACCCTGCCGGTGCCCGACTTCAGCAGTCCTGCGCCTACGGACGTGCCCCAGGGATAAGAGAGGAAGCGGGCCATCCCCTGTACGGGGCGGCTTGCAGCGTTAAAAGGACGAGACAGGAGGTGCGGGAATGACCGTTCGGGAAAACATAGACAAGGTGCGGGAGCGGCTGGAACAGGCCTGCCGTGCGTCGGGACGCTCGGCGGAGGATGTGCGCCTTATGGCCGTGACCAAATATGTGGACGAGGGGCGCATGGGACAGGCCGTGGATGCAGGATTGACCCTTTTGGGAGAAAATCACGCCCAGGAAGTCCGTGAAAAGTTAAATTTTTATAAACAGCGGGGCGCAGAGGTGCATTTTATTGGACAACTGCAAAGCAATAAGATAAAATACCTGTGCGGCAGTGTTCAATGCATCGAGTCTGTGGACAGGCTCAGCCTGGCGGAAAGTCTGGAGGCCTTCGGGCAAAAGAAGGACATGGGCTGGGAAGTGCTTTTGCAGGTGAACATCGGCAGGGAGCCTCAAAAGGGAGGCGTTTTGCCGGAGGATGCGGAGGCATTGCTGGAGCAGGTGTGTGCCATGCCCCATCTGCAGGTGCGGGGGCTTATGTGTGTACCCCCTGCGGGCACCATGGAGGAGGCGCAAAGGCACTTTGCCGCCATGTACCGCTTGCGGGAGAGACTGCAGGGAGCGTACCCGCAGGTGAACCTGCAGGAGCTGTCCATGGGCATGAGCCATGATTTTGAGGCCGCCGTGAAGGAGGGCGCCACCATTGTACGGGTGGGCTCTGCCATCTTTGGGGCGAGGAACCGGCTGTAGGGAACAGCCATAGAAAGAAACGACCATAAGCAATACAGGCAGGAGGAGCGATACGGTGGGTTTGTACAACAAATTTTTGGATTTTATCGGTATTGAGGAAGAGGACAACGGACAGGAAGAGGAGTTCTTTGACGAGGAAGAGGAGAAGCAGGCACCCAAAGCCCGTCAGCAGTCTCGTCAGCAGTCCCGTCAACAGCAGGAGCCCGAGAAGAAGACCATGCGGGAGCAGCGTCTGCAGGGAGGCGGCGAGACCGTGCCCATGCCCAGCATCGGCGCTATGAAGATGATTGTGTACCATCCCGTCAGCTACGAGGATGCCCAGAACATCATCGACAATCTCAAGGCCAAAAAGCCCGTCATCGTCAACATGGAGGAGCTGGAGGTGGCCTGTGCCCAGCGGATTCTGGACTTTTTGTCCGGAGCCATCTATGCCCTCTCCGGCACCATTATGAAGATCAGCAAGGGGATCTTTGTGGTGGCGCCCAACAACTATGACGTAATCGGCAGCGACGATAACGAGTTCAGCGATATGTAAGGCTTTTGCCCTGAAGGGGAAGCCTATAGAATGCGTGTCCGACGGAGCGGCGGCGCAAAGCCCTCCGTCCTTTTTTCATAACCGGAGAAAAAGGCCTTCTTCGGCCGTTCAGCATGGGGGAAACGTATGCTTACACCTGAGACCATAGCCAACAAAACCTTCCGCCGCACCCTGCTTGGGTACGATTTGGAGCAGGTGGATGATTTTCTGGACGAAATCATTCTCCGGTTCCAGCAGATGGAGCGGGAGCGGAAGGAAATGAGCGATACCATTGAGTATCTGGCGGCGGAACTGCGGCGGCTGTCTCCGGAAACGGGGCATGCCCGGGAGCCGGAGGAGGAGATTGCGTTGCCCATGTCCCCCCACGAAGCTATGGAAAGAGCAACCCTTAAGGCACAGCCCTCCGAGGAGAAGCACACCAAGGGCACCAAGGGAGAAAAGCGCAGAACGAAGAAAACCAAGCCTGCGGAAAAAGCCGGGGCAGAGGCCTTGAAACTTGAGGAAAAGGCGGAAAAACCCACGGTTCCCGAAGATTTTAAGGGGGAGGACGCAGAAATCAGCGAAGCCCCCGTGACGGCGGAGACGCCCGCTCCCCAAGATGTAACGGAGGAAGCGCCTGTGACGGAAGCGAAGATAGAAGACCCTGTTCCCGAAGAGGTGACAGCGGAGGAAACGTCTGTAACGGAGGAAGCCCCCGCCGCCGAAGAAACGAATACCGAAGAAGCTCCTGCAGAAGAAGCCCCCGAACCTGAAGCCCCCGTGATTGAGGAAGCATCCGAGGAGGAAGGGGAGCAGGAGCAGAAGGATGCCCCTTCCCTGCAGGAAGCCCATGAGGACGGACATGAAGAAGCATAGAACGCCCTTTCACTGCCTGCCCGCCGTATCCAAAAGGGATATGGAGAACATGGGCGTAGAGCAGTTGGATTTTGTATACATCAACGGGGATGCCTACATCGACCATCCCAGCTTCGGCGCCGCCATTATCACCCGTGTGCTTATGGAGGCGGGGTTCTCCGTGGGCATCATTCCCCAGCCCGATTGGCACGATGTAAAGGCGTTTCAGGCCCTGGGACGCCCCAGACTGGCCTTTTTGGCCTCCTCCGGGAACATCGACTCCATGGTCAACCACTACACCGCCGCCAAAAAGAAGCGCAGTGAGGACAGCTACACCCCCGGCGGCAAGGCGGGGAAGCGGCCGGACAGGGCCCTAATCGTATACGGGAACATGTGCCGCAGAGCCTATCCCGGCGTCCCTCTGCTGGTGGGGGGCATCGAAGCCAGTCTCCGCCGCTTTGCCCACTATGATTACTGGGACGACAAGGTGCGCCACTCCATTCTTTACGATGCAGGGGCGGACATCCTTATGTACGGCATGGGGGAACGCTCCGTTTTGGCGCTGGCGGAGGCTTTGGATGAGGGAACCCCCGTCCACGAGATTCGAAACGTCCCCGGCACCTGCTATCAGACCGCCTCTTTGGAGGGTCTGGAAAAGTATGTGCTTTTGCCCTCCTACACGGAGGTATCCGCAGACAAGAAGCAATACTGCAAGGCCTTTATGCTGGAGAGCCGGGAACAGGATGCTTTGCGGGGAAAGATTTTGGTACAGCCCCACGAGAAGGGGTACCTGGTGGTCAATCCGCCCTCTGCGCCTTTAAAGCAGGAGGAAATGGACAGGGTCTATGATTTGCCCTACACCCGCAAGCCTCACCCCATGTACAAGGAGCCCATTCCCGCCCTGCAGGAGGTGGAGTTCTCCCTGACCAGTTGCCGAGGGTGCTTCGGCGCCTGCAGTTTCTGCGCATTGACCTTCCATCAGGGACGGGTGGTGCAGTCCAGAAGCCACGGGTCCTTATTAAAGGAAGCCAAACAGCTTACCGCCATGGGGGGCTTTAAGGGATATATTCACGATGTAGGCGGCCCTACGGCCAACTTCCGCCAGCCCGCCTGCTCCAAGCAGGAGAAGTGCGGGGTCTGCCCCGACCGCCAGTGCATCGGCTACAGCCCCTGCCCCAACATGAAGGCAGACGAAAGCGACTATGTATCCCTGCTGAAAAAGCTCCGCGAGGTGCCGGGGGTCAAGAAGGTCTTTGTCCGCTCGGGGGTGCGCTTTGACTATTTGCTCTATGATAAGAAGACGGACTTTTTAAAGGAGCTGACCGCCCACCATGTGTCGGGACAGCTGAAGGTGGCCCCTGAGCATGTCAGCGACCGGGTACTGTATTATATGAACAAGCCCCCGCATCGGGTGTACGAGGCCTTTGTCAAACGCTACGAGGACATGAACCGGCGGGAGGGGAAACAGCAGTATCTGGTGCCCTACTTTATCAGCTCCCACCCGGGATGCACCTTGGACGATGCCATTGAGCTGGCGGAGTACATTAAAAAGACGGGACACCGCCCCGAGCAGGTGCAGGACTTTTATCCCACCCCGGGCACCCTGTCCACCTGCATGTACTACACCGGGCTGGACCCCAGAACCATGGAGCCCGTACACATCCCCCGAGGGGAGGAGAAGAAGATGCAGCGGGCGCTCATGCAGTACTGGGTGCCCGGCAATCGGGAGACCGTCCGCAAGGCTCTGCGCCTACGGGGACGGGAGGATTTGATCGGTCGGGGGTCAAAGGCGCTGGTGCCTGAAGCGCTGCCCCAGAGGGAGAGAAGTCCAAAGGGAGGCAAAGACAGGAAACAGCCTCCTTCCGGGAAGGCCTTTTCCAAAAAGGGGCGGGAAAACCCGGCCTCAAAGGGGGCAAAAGGCACAATATATAAAAAAACAGGCAAAAAATGAAAAAAGTATGTCACAATCCGGTTGACAAAAATGGCCGGAACAAGTAAAATAACTGATGGTTGATTTTAGAGGTACCGTTATGGAAGTATCTATTCATGAAGCAGCAAAACGGCTGGGAGAGGTTTTTCCTTTCTCGCTGGAAGAAGAACTGGGTGAGATAACCTACGGCGGCAGGCAGCTTTGCTTTGAGGGAGCGGCCAAAGCCCAGGGCACCGTATCCGGAGACGGAAGCGGGTTTACCGTAACCGGTCAGGGGTCGGTGGTGTTTCTTTCCCGGTGCGCCCGCTGCAATGAGCCGGTAAAAGAACCCTTCGCCTTCTCCTTTGAAGAGCGCTTCGTCCGTCCTGCCATGGCAGGGGAGGACGAGGAGTGCTACTTCTACGAGGGGGACACCTTGGAACTGCGGGATGCGTATCTGGACAATCTGCTTTTGCAGATGCCCCTGATTAGCTTGTGCAGTCCCGACTGCAAGGGTCTTTGTCCTCAGTGCGGCACCAATCTCAACCATGGACGGTGCAAATGCGCCGATACCGCCGCAGGCAGTCCCTTCGACATCCTGCGTACATTGAGTTTAGAAAATAAGGAGGTGTGATCATGGCAGTACCCAAGAGAAAAACATCTAAGGCTCGGAGAGATTCCCGTCGCTCGGCCAACAGCACGCTGGTAGCCCCCACCCTGGTGGAGTGCCCCCAGTGCCACGAGCTGAAGCTCCCCCATACCGTTTGCAAGAAGTGCGGGTATTATGATGGCGCGCAGGTCATCGACATGGATAAAAAGGATAATAAAAACGCCTAAACCATGATTACTCACTGATTGTAAAAAATCGGCTTCCCTTTGGGAAGCCTTTTTTGTTGCAAAAGGGGGCTTTCATGGTATATACTAATCCAAAGGAAACTTTGTCGGAATGTATCGGAAAGGAAGTCATACCATGATTATAGCCATAGATGCCATGGGCGGAGATTTCGCCCCCAAAGCGGTGGCGGAAGGCGCCCTGCTGGCGCTGGAAAAAACCCCTGCGGATGTAAAGCTCTGCCTGTACGGCGACAAAGAGCAAATAGAAGCCTGCCTTCAGGGGCAGACTTATGATAAGCAGCGGCTGGACATTGTCCATTGCTCCGAGGTCATCTCCTGCGAGGAAGCTCCCGCCGCCGCCGTGCGCGCAAAGAAGGATGCTTCTTTGGTGCGGGCGGCTCAGGATGTAGCAGACGGGAAAGCGGACTGCTTCTTAAGCGCAGGCAGTTCCGGGGCGGTGCTGACTGCAGGCACCCTGATCATCCGCCGCATTAAGGGCATTCAGCGGCCGGCCCTTGCCACCCTCATTCCCAATCTGCAGGGAGGGCATACCATGATCATTGACAGCGGCGCCAACGTGGACTGCAAGAGCGCTTACCTTGTGCAGTTTGCCCACATGGGCAAGGCCTACATGGAAAAGGTTATGGGAGTGGAGAATCCCCGCATTGCCCTTTTGAACAACGGCGCCGAGGCAGAGAAGGGGAATGAGCTGACCAAGGAAACCTACGCCCTCTTGGCTCAGGAGCCGGGGCTGAACTTTGTGGGCAACGCCGAAGCAAGAGAGCTTATGAGCGGGGACTGCGACGTGCTGGTGGCCGACGGCTTTGCAGGAAACGTACTGCTCAAGGGTACCGAGGGGGTGGCCAAGGCCGTAACCTCCATGCTCAAGACGGAGCTTTTGGGCACTCTGCGGGGCACCATCGGCGGCGCCATTGCCAAGCCTGCCTTCAATGCGCTGAAAAAGCGGATGGATTATAAAGAGGTGGGCGGCGCACCTTTGCTGGGGGTAAAGGGCGGCGTCATCAAAGCCCACGGCAGTTCCGACGGCAAGGCCATCTTCAATGCCATCTTGCAGGGAGAAAAGCTGGTTCGCGGGGATGTCACCCAAGAGATTGCCCGCTGTTTTCAGGAATAAACTGAATAATTTCGGTAAAATCGGTTGACAGACGGGTGCGGCTGCATTAAAATGTCATAAGAAAATTCGTCTATTTTGCCCGAAAGCAGCGGAGGCAAACGGCAGAGGGGTTAGGGGACTCCAAACGCCTCAAAGAGGGGCCATGCCGAGTGGCATGGTTCTTGCACCGCCGTTTAAAAGCGTCCTCCGGAATTTTCGAAAAAGTATCGCCTTTTTGTAAGGCGGGATGGGAGAAGCAACACAATGGAGTTTGAAAAGGTACGGGATATCATCGCCAAGCAGTTGGATCTGGATGCGGAGACCATCAGCCCCGAGAGCCGTCTGATTGAGGATCTGCACGCAGACTCTCTGGACATCGTGGAGCTGGTTATGGACATGGAGTCTGAGTTTGATGTGCAGATTCCCGACGATCAGCTTCCCAAGATCAAGACCGTTGGCGACATCATGCAGTTTCTGGCCGACTAAGGCGCCGAATCTGCCGTGAGCAAGGGAAGGGAGCCCAATCAGGCTCCGTTTCCACGGAAAAAGACGAGCCCGCATCCGGTGGTGCGGGCTTTTTTGAGATGAAGGGAGAAGTCTCCCAATACGCAAAGAGGGAAACAGAATGTCATTTACGCCGTCTAAGGATCTCAACGCATGCATGGGCGTGCTGGGATATACGTTTCACAACATCCATCTGCTGGAGCAGGCTTTGACCCACAGCTCCTATGCCATGGCCAACCATAAACCGGGTTCGGACAACGAGCGCATGGAGTATCTGGGGGATGCGGTGCTGGAGCTGATTGTGTCCCGGTATCTCTATGACACCTATTCCCGCATGCGGGAGGGGGACATGACTCGCTTCAGAGCCCGTTTGGTGTGCGAAGAAAGCCTGTATGAGGCCGCCGTCAGCATCGGCCTGCCGGAGTACATCTCCATCGGCTTTGGGGAAGAGATGACCGGGGGACGGGACAAGCCCTCCATTTTGTCCGATGCCTTTGAGGCGGTGCTGTGCGCCGTGTATCTGGACGGAGGTCTGGAGGAGGCCAAGAAGCTGGTGGAGCGTACCATCCTTGTGCATGCCGACCGCAAGGTCATGCCCAAGAAGGATCCCAAGACCGCTCTGCAGGAGATGGTCTACAAGGCCGATCCCCATGCGGACATCCGCTACATACTGGTAAAGGAGTCCGGCCCCGACCACATGAAGCAGTTTACCATGGAAGTGCTGGTGAATAACGATGTCATGGGGGAAGGCACGGGGCGTTCCAAGCAGGCCGCCGGTCAGCAGGCCGCAGAAGCCGCTTTGGAAGCGCTGCGGCAGCAAGTGCAGTCATGAGAGTTACCAAACTGGAACTGCAGGGGTTTAAGTCCTTTGCAAAGAAAACCGAACTGAATTTCTGCGACGGCATCACCGCCATCATCGGCCCCAACGGCAGCGGCAAGAGCAATCTTTCCGACGCCATCCGCTGGGTGCTGGGGGAGCAGAGCGCCCGAAACCTGCGGGGGGGACGCATGGAGGACGTAATCTTCGGCGGCACCCAGAAGCGAAAGCCCCTGCCCATGGCGGAGGTCACCCTGACCTTTGACAATGAGGATCACAAACTCCCCACGGAGTATAGAGAGGTGGCCGTGACTCGGCGGGTGTACCGGTCGGGGGAGAGCGAGTATGCCCTCAACGGCAAGAACTGCAGGCTCAAGGATGTGCTGGAACTGTTTCGGGACACAGGCATCGGCAAGGACGGCTACTCCATCATCGGCCAGGGCAAAGTGGATGAAATTCTGTCCAACCGTTCCTCCGACCGCAGAACGGCCTTGGAGGAGGCGGCGGGGGTCATGCGCTACCGGGTGCGCCGTGAGGAAGCGGAGCGGAAGCTGGATCAGACCAGAAAGAACATGGAGCGCATCCATGACATTCTTTCGGAGCTGGAGGGTCGTCTGGGGCCTTTGAGCCGCCAGAGCAAGAAGGCACGGCAGGCGCTGGAGTATCAGAATGAGCTGAAGGAGCTGGAGGTAAACCTCTTTTTGCGGGAGACCCAGCGCAATCGGGAGAAGCTGGAAAAGGAAGAGCAGAACCTGAAGCTGGTGGTGGGAAACATCGCCCAGAACCGCTTGGAGGATGAGGAACTGCAAAAGGCTCTTTCTGCCCAAGAGGAAGCCCTGCAGGCCATGGACGAAGTGCTGGAGCAGTCCCAGCAGGGGCTGACGGAGCTGCTGTCCAAGCTGGAGAACCGGCAGGGGGAACGCTCCTTGCTCAAAGAGCGCAAAGCCCACGCCGAGGAAGAGAAAGAACGGCTGGAAGGGGCGGGACAGGCCTCCATGCAAAGGGGAGAAGAACTTCTTGCCCGGGTGCAGGAACTGGAGTCTTTGTATGGCGGAGACACAGAGGCTCTGGAAGCACAATTAAAGGAAGAGAACGAGAATTTGACCGCTTTGACCAAGGAAACGGAAAAAGCGGAGGAGAACATAGAAGAAATGAAGGCGGCTATCATGGACAGCATGAACCGCCTGTCGGACATGAAGAGCAGTCTGTCCCGCTTTGAAGCCATGGAGAACGCCCTGAAACAGCGGGAAGAGGCCATGGACAAAGAGCGGAGGGCTTTGGAAGAAAAGGCTCAGGGACTGAAAAAGGAGTATGAAGAAGCCCTGCAGGAGCAGGAGGAGCTGGATAAGAAGCTGGAGGAAGCCAGGGCGGCTCTTTTGCAGTGCAAGGAGCGGCGTCAGCAGGGAGAAAAGACTCTGGGCGGCCTTCAAAAGGCTTTGCAGGGAGAGGAACAGCATTGCGCCGGCCTTGCCTCCAGACTCCACGTGCTCAAGGAAATGGCACGCCGCAGGGAGGGATATCAAAACAGCGTCCGCCTGCTTATGGAAGCGGGGGAAAAGGACCCTGATATCGGCAAAAAAATCATCGGCGTGGTGGCGGAACTGGTGCGCATTCCCCAAGGGCTGGAGGCCGCCATGGCCACGGCTTTGGGCAGCGCCGCCCAGAACATCGTTTCCCCCACGGGACAGGACGGCAAAGCCCTCATTGAGATTCTGCGGAAGCGGGAACTGGGGCGGGCTACCATTTTGCCCTTAGATACCCTGCGGGTCAATGCTCCCAAGGGGAAGGATTTGGAGTGCCTGCAGGAAAAGGGCGTGCGGGGCATTGCCTCTCAGCTCATTGACTGCCGCCCCGAAGCACGGGAGGCTATAGATTACCTGCTGGGGCGCACGCTGGTGGTGGAGGATATGGACACCGCCCTGCGCATTAAAAAGCAGTACAACACCCCCTTCCAATTGGTTACGGTGCAGGGAGACATCCTCAGCGCCGGGGGCGCCATGACGGGCGGCAGCCGCAAGAAGGAGAGCTTCTCCATCCTCAGCCGTGAGCGGGAGATTGAGGAGCTGACAAAAGAGTATAAGGATGCCCTTGCCCGCCGCGAGGAGGGGCTAAAAACCATAGAGACCGCCCGAAAGGAACAGACCCTGCTGGGGGTACAGCAGGAGGGACTGTCGGAGCAGGTGCATGAAATCTCCTTGCAGACGGAGAAGCAGAAGGACAAGCTGTCCATCATTGCCCGAGACATGGAAAACTGCCGTGAGGAGCAGGGGGCTTTGGAGGAGGAGCATCAGTCCAATCTGGAGAGCCTTGCAGAGATTCAAAAGAGCATTCAGGGTTTTTCCCGGGAAAAGGACAGCCTCCAACAGCGTTCCGACGTAACCCGTGAGGACGTTATGGAGGGGCAGAAGGCCTTCTACGCCTTGCGCAAGCGCAAGGAAGAGCAGAGCGACCTGGTTACGGAGATTCGCCTGAAGCTGACCGCCGCCCAAAAGGAGACGGACGCACGGGAGAAGGAAAAAACGCGCTTGCAGAAGGAGCGGGCAGAGGCCCTGGAGCAAGGACGCATGAGTCTGAAAAAAGCCTGGGAACAGCAAGGGTACATTGCCTCTCTTGCGGAAGAGGAAAGGGCATTGGTGTTGGTAGCAGAGGCCTTGGAAGCCCAGGCCCAATCTGCACAGCAGGCACTGGAAGAAAAGCGGCAGGAGCGCAAGGGCTGTCAGGAGGAGCTGGCCGTGGTGCGCACCCGCCGAGACGCCCTTTTGACGGAGAACGGGAAGCTGTTGGAGCAGAAGACCCGCAGTGAAATGGCTTTGGGGAAGCTGCAGACCCATTTGGAGCAGATTCAGGACAGAATCTGGAACAGCTATGAGCTGACCTATGAAAACGCCATGAGCCTGTGGAAGGAAATGCCCTTGGGCACCGCTTCAAGCCGTGCAGGGGAACTGCGCAGTGCCATACGGGCCCTGGGGGATGTGAACCCGGGCTCCATAAAGGAATACGAGGAGGTCTCCCAGCGCTACGGGGAGATGAAGAAGCAGTACGACGATTTGGTGCAGGCGGCGGCGGATTTGGACAAGCTCATTGAGGGGCTGGTGCGCACCATGGAGAAAGTTTTCACCGGGGAGTTTGCCCGGGTGCAGAAGGAATTTTCTCAGGTGTTTAC
>CAYUHW010000005.1:0-17879 GCA_964444605.1 uncultured Christensenella sp.
ATATAAGATATCGGGGGTGATCCTATGAATTTGGACTTTTATAAGCGGCTGGCCAAGGCGCTGGCGGCGGAATTCGGCGAAAACTGCGAGGTGCTGGTACACGATTTGACCGGGGGAGACCCGGAGCACACCATTGTCGCCATAGAAAACGGGCACGTTTCCCAGCGTCAGCAGGGGGACGGCCCCTCTCAGGTGGCCTTGGAGGCCATGCATGCAGAGCATCCCGAGGAACTGCAGGATCGGGCCGGCTATCTGCTGAAGACGCGGGACGGGCGCATTCTCAAGTCCAGCACCGTGTATATTCGGGGCGAGGGAGAGAAAATCGAGGGAATTTTCTCCATCAATCACGATATTACCGACCTGATTATGGCGCAAAAGGCCATGGACTCCCTCCTGCGCCACGGGGAGGAAAAGAAGGAGCCCCGTGCCATTCCCCAGAATGTCAATGAACTGCTGGATGATTTGATTGAGCAGAGCGTGGAGGCCGTCGGCAAGCCTGTGGCCATGATGAATAAGGCCGATAAGGTCCAGGCCATCGACTTCCTCAACAAGGCGGGGGCCTTCCTGGTCACCAAGAGCGGAGACAAGATTTCCCGCTACTTCGGCATCAGCAAGTATACCCTGTACGCCTATCTGGACGCCAACCGGGAGTCTTGAACCAAAAAGCAAAGCCCGAAAGCAATTTCGGGCTTTTTCCATGCGGAAATAATGGTATAAGAGGTCATAAACCGCAATCCCCCGATTCTTTTGCGGAACCGGGGGACTGGTTGGGGGCAAGGGGGTTACACCCCTTGATTGACAATGTTTACGTAGACTTCCTCGGGAATCATGGGGACGGAGAGAGCCGCCATGGTTTTGGAGGAGATAGCGCCCTGCCGGCCATACTCCCGCCCGGCCTCTTTGATTAGATCTAAATAGGGGACGGTGACGGCGGCGGCTTCGGGGACGTTGAACATGGGGGACTCGGGGACGGTGAGAACGGTGCTGTCCTCCCCGAACATCCGCTGAAACTGGAGGACAGCGGGCTCAAAGTTGTTATTCTGATTGGGGAAGCCGCAGCCGCTGATCATGACATACTTCAAATGGGAGAAGTCCGCCTGCTCCACGTGCTCATAATGATCTCCGGCTCGCCGCATGGCCATGGAGTTCAGGGGCAGTACCCGGTCAATGAGCGCCTTTAGGGGAGCGGGCATGCCGTAGCAGTACAGGGGGAAGCTGACAATAAGAAGATGGCTGTCCAGAATTTTCTCCAGAATCTCTTTCATATCGTCCTTATGGACGCAGGTGCCGCCGTTGCGCATACAGGCAAAACAGCCGGTGCAGTATGCAATGTGCTTTTGAATCACATGGATGGTCTCCGCCTCCCACGCCCCCGTCTCCTGTATGCCGGAAACAAAGGCACGGGTCAGGTGCATGGTGTCGCTCTTCTCCGCCTTGGGAGAACCGTTTAGAATCAGGATCTTTTTCATAAAGCACCTCATAGTATGGCCGTAGGATATTCATATTTTAAAACGCAGGCCGCCCCCTGTCAAGCGGCTTCCCGCAGACCCTTCTCTTGCACAATGGACCATTGTTGTGTATAATAAAGTGAATATTTGTAATCAGGCAGGAAGACAAGCATGATCCTGACAGCCAAGTTCGGCGGAAGCTCTTTGGCAGATGCGGAACAGTTTAAAAAAGTACGAGCCATATTAAAAGCGGAGCCCGCCCGCCGCTTTGTGGTGGTCAGCGCACCCGGCAAGCGGCATCGGGGAGAGGAGAAGATTACCGATCTGCTTTATTTGACCCACCGCCGCTTTCAGGCAGGGGAGGATTGGCAGACCCCCTTTGGGTTGCTGTGCCGGCGGTTCGTATCCATAGAGCAGGAGCTGGGGTTGCCGCCCATGGCCGAGGAAGCCCTGAAGGAGATACGGGCACGGCTGCTGGAGGGCGCTTCCGCCGCTTACATGGCCAGCCGAGGGGAGTATCTTTCCGCCAGACTGCTGGCGGCATACATGGACTTCCCCTTTGTGGATGCCGCCGACTGCATCCGCTTTACCTCCAAGGGTCAGCCTGACGACAAGGGCACCCAAGCCGCCGCCGCTTTTTTGAAGGAACTGCCCTGCGCCGTTATCCCCGGGTTTTACGGGGCAGACGAAGGGGGAGAGATTTACACCTTCACCCGAGGGGGCTCCGATGTGACGGGGGCCCTGGTAGCGCGGGCGGTGGGAGCTGAGGTCTATGAGAACTGGACGGATGTGGACGGGTTTCTTATGGCGGATCCCCGCATTGTGGAGGGGCCTCGGCTTATGGAGACCGTTTCCTACGGGGAACTGCGGGAGCTGAGTTACATGGGCGCCTCCGTGCTCCATGAGGACGCCATCTTTCCCGTGCAGAAGGCACGTATTCCCATTCATGTGTGCAATACCAACCGTCCGGAACAGCCGGGGACGTGGATTGTCAACGACAGCCGTTTGCTGTCCGCCAAGCGGATTAGCCCCGTAACGGGCATTGCAGGGAAGCGGGGGTTCACGGTCATCACCCTGAGCAAGGACAATCTTCGCCGTCAGAAGGGGTATGCCGCCCGTCTGCTGGATATTTTGTACCGCTACGATATCTCCGTGGAGAGCATGCCTTCGGGCATTGACAACATGTCCGTCATCCTCCATGACGACGAATTAAAGGGGAAGATGGACGCTCTGTACCACGACATTCGGGAGGAGCTTCAGCCGGACACGCTGGAGATTGCAAGCTGTATCGCCCTTATTGCCACCGTAGGCAAGGGCATGGCGAGGAACCCGGGCATCGCCTCCCGGGTGCTGGGCGCCGTAGCCGGGGCGGGGGTCAACGTGAGGATTTTGGATCAGGGCCCCTCGGAGTTCAACATCATCGTGGGCGTGGAGCAGCGGGACTTTGAAACCGCCTACCGTGCCATTTACGCCGCCTTCTGCTGAGGCGGGGAAGATACAAAAGATCATTCGGAAAGGAACCAACATGAAAAAGACCTTAAAGATTCTCATTCCTCTTCTGCTGGCGGTACTGCTGGCAGGGGGCGGGGCCTTTTATTTTCTGCTGGTGAAGCCCCCCATGGACGCCGCAAGTCAAGGAGAAGCGGCTCTCATGGAGGGAAGATATGAGGAAGCCGCCGCCGCTTTTGCACAGGCGCAAGAGGGCTACGGCAAGCTCCCCTTCTTTGCCGAAAAGGGCGAGGAAGCAGGGAATAAGGCGGCGCTGGCTCTTGAAAAGCAGGCTCGGAAGGAGGCGGAGGAAGCGGCTCGCCTGGAAGCGGAGGCGGAAGAAAAGCGCTTATCTGACGCCTATGCCGCCGCAGAAGCCCTGGAAAATGCGGGGGCGTTTGTGGACGCCGCCGAGGCCTTTGAGGCTTTGGGCGCGTATGCCGATGCAGAGAGCCGAGGGGCTTTGTGCCGGGAGCAGGAAGCGGATTTCTGGAAAAAGACCGTGGCAGAGAAGACGGATACCCTTTCAGCAGGGGCTTGGCACACGGCGGCGGTAGGGGATGTCTCTGTGTTTTACGGGGATGTGCGCTTTACCGGGGCAGTGCCTGAGGCGGCGGAGAAGGTCTTCTCCGGCTACAGCGGCGCTTTTTTCCTCCAAGACGGGAAGATAACCCCCTACGGGGAGACTTTTGGGGAGGCGGAGAGTATGGCCGCCTTTACGGACATTAGAGATGCGGCCGCAGGTTTCCGCCACGGGCTGTTCCTCCATGAGGACGGCACCGTAACCGCCCTTGGCAGTGAGGACGCGGGAAAAGAGGCGGCAAAGGGCTGGACGGATATACGGGATGTGGCCGCAGGAGCCTTCCACAGCGTGGGACTGCGGGCAGACGGTACGGTGGCGGCCGCAGGAGACAATACCTTCGGCCAGTGCGATACCAACGCTTGGGAGAATGCAGTTGCCGTGGATGCGGGCCTGCACCACACGGTGGCCTTGCTGGCGGACGGCACGGTAATCGCCGCGGGAGACAATCAGTACGGTCAGTGTCAGGTGGAAGACTGGCAGGATATCCTGGCCATTTCCGCCGGGGCAAACTTCACTCTGGGATTGAAGGCAGACTACACCCTGGTCTTTGCGGGCGACAACCGCAGCGGACAGGGGGACGTGGAGGGCTGGACGGACGTCATCGCCATAGCGGGCGGCGTATACCACACGGCGGCTCTGCGCATGGACGGCACCCTTCTCTTTGCGGGCAGCAACGAAAACGGCCAGCGGCCGGTGGAAACGGAGCCGGTCTTTGCCTCCTTGCGCTCTGTGGAGCCCATGGAGAGCGGAGCAGTGGGAACGGCCTGCGAATATATCTATGACACCGAGGAGATGCTGGGCCCCTGGCTGTATGTAAGCCCTCAGGGGGCGGTGATCATCGCCGTAGACATGGTGCATGAGAAAAAGCCCATGCGGGCGGATCTGTATTCCGCCATGGGGAGCCTGCCAAGAGGGTATGTGACCAAGCCTGAGGCCGAGGGCCGCATTATCAAAATGCCCCCTGAAGGGCCTGAGACCATGGCACGCCGGCATCGGTGCGTCTTCGGCATGGTGGGCGACTTTATCGGCTTTACCAGCAACCGCAAGGGCGTGCTTATGCGGGGAGGCATTGTGTACTATGACCGCAACGAGACCAGCTCCATGGCCGTGCATCCCAACGGCACTCTGCCCTGTTTTGCAAGGGAAGAGGAGATTACCGCCGAGGCGCTTATAGCCGAGGGGGTGCAGGACGTCTTCTCCTTCGGTCCCATTCTGGTGCAGGACGGGGAAATCGGCACGGACAAGAAGCTCCAGCTTACCACCGCCACCATGCGGGCGGCCATTGGCTATGCATGCCCCTACCACTATGTAGCCGCCATCACCGGGCGGGACAGCAAGGTGTACAGCACCTTTATGGACATGGCGCAGATTATGAAGGGGTACGGCTGTCAGGAGGCCTACAATCTGGACGGGGGACATTCCACCAGCATGGTCTTTATGGGCAAGGAAATCTCCCTGTTCACCTTTGAGGGAAAGCGGCACCACAACTTACGGGCCATGTCGGACATTCTGGGCTTTTTGACCAGCGAAAAGACCCGCACCACGGACGAACCTTTGACGGTGAAGCCCAAGACGGAGTAAAAAACAGACGGGGACAGCTTGCATGCCTTATTTTTCGGCGGCGGGCTGTCCTATTTTTATAAGGAAGGAAAAAAAGATGAAGCGGTGCGTGCTGCTGTTGTGTTTGCTGTTGGCTGGGTGCAGTGTGCCCAAGAAAGCACAGGAAGAGGAGGAAGCCTTTATTTTGGGGGCGGACGTGTCCAGCCTGTTGGCCCTGGAGGAAAGCGGGGCGGTATATTATAATGAAAAAGGAGAAGAGACGGATTTCATCACCCTGCTGGGGGAGGCAGGGGTCAATTGCCTGCGGGTGCGGGTGTGGGTAGATCCCTTTGATGCCGAGGGCCGCGGCTACGGCGGGGGCAACTGCACGGCGGAAACCGCCGCTCAAATCGGCGCCCGAGGGGCAAAGCTGGGAATGAAACTGCTGGTAGACTTCCACTATTCCGACTTTTGGGCGGATCCGGGGAAGCAGAAAACCCCTAAGGCGTGGGCGAATATGCACTTTGACCAGAAGAAAGAGGCGTTGAAGGCGTACACACTGGAGAGCCTGGAGACCATAAAAAAGGCGGGGGCGGACATCGCCATGGTGCAGTTGGGGAACGAAATCAACAACGGCCTTTGCGGGGAGACCGCCGTAGGGCGGGTGCATGCCCTGCTGAAGGCGGGGGCGGAGGCCGTCCGTGCCTTTGATCCCGATATTGCCGTCGTTCTCCATTATACCAACCCGGAGCGGGGGGATTTTGCCGCCATTGCCGCAAAGCTGGAGAAAAGCGGGGTGGACTATGACGTTTTTGCCGCTTCCTACTACCCCAACTGGCACGGAAGCGTGGAGAATCTCACGGCGCAGTTAAAAGCCGTGGCGGAGGGATACGGAAAAAAGGTGCTGGTGGCGGAGACCGCCTGGGCGTACACGGGGGCAGACGGAGACGGGCACCCCAATACTCTGGGAGCGGGGGACGCAGATACCGGGGCCTACGAGTTTTCTCCTCAGGGGCAGATACAGGCTTTTACGGAAGCGGCGGAGGGAGTAATCTCCTTGGGGGATGCGGGCTTGGGCCTCTTTTACTGGGAGCCCGGGTGGCTGCCCGTAGGGGAAGGGGCCCGCAGGCAGGAGGTCTGGGAGACCTGCGGCAGCGGCTGGGCCACCTCCTATGCGGGGGAGTATGACCCCGAGGACGCAGGGCGGTATTATGGCGGCTCCGCTGTGGATAACCAGGCCCTCGTTGACTTTAGCGGCCATCCTTTGCCCTCTTTAGGTATGTTTCAAAGGGTGAAGGAGCGCTTGCAGGGTGAATAAGGGGAGCGCGGGGGGCGGCGAAAGGCTCCGCCTTTCGCTTCCGTGCCCTTTGGGCACGGAAGGGTTCGCAAAGCGAACCGCCGCCCCCCTGCCCCGCTTGCCCCACATAAAAACCCCCGCTCCAAGAGCGGGGGTGCCGTATATAAGGGGGTTAGTCCTGCTTTTCCTCCCGGCAGTGAGCGTAGTCCTTGCCGTAGCGGACGGACTGAATCTCGCCCATAATGGCCAGGGCAATCTCCTGAGGGGTCTCCCCGCCGATGTTCAGACCGATGGGGGTGTACACGCTCTCCAACTGCGCCTTGGAAATGCCCTTCTCCTCCAGCTTGGCAAAGAGGGCGGCAATCTTTTTCCGACTGCCGATCATGCCCACGTAGGCGTTGTCGTGGTGAAGCATGCCGTAGAGGGCTTCTCCGTCCATGGCGTGGCCGTGGGTGGCGATGACCGCATAGGCACCGGCGGGAATGGACATCGCCAGCAGTTCCTTCTCAAAGTTCTTGGTGGGAATGAACCTATCGCACAGGGCAATCTTGGAAGCAATGGTCTCCTCGGGACGGTCGTCCAGCAGCCAGGTCTCATACCCCAGATACTTGGCCAGAGTCAGTACGCCCTCGCCCACATGCCCTGCGCCGCACATAACGAGAAGGGGGCGGGCGATGTAGACCTCAAAGAGCAGGGCGACCTTGCCGCCGCAAATCATGCCCGTCTTGGCGGCAGGCACGTCCAAATCGTAGTGCAAAAGAGCGTTTTCAGCCTTTTCCAAGCACTTTTTGGCATCCCGAATGGCCAACAGCTCCAAACTTCCGCCGCCTACGGTGCCGTAGGTGCTGCCGTCGGGATAGACCAGCATCTTGCCGTTGGAGCGGGGGGCGGAGCCGTCCGCTTCCGCAATGGTGACGGTGGCAAAGCTCTTGCCCGCTTCCAGAGCGGCGGTTTGCTCCCTTACTATATCCAAATACTGCATACAATTACCTCGCTTACACTTTTTTTATTGATTTTCTGCGGGCACAGCCCCGCTGCGCTTTCCCATAAGGAAGCATCCGTCCTGCTCCAGCAGGCAGATGGGGCCGTAGAGCAGGGACAGCTTGTCTTCTGCCTCCTGCCTTGAAGCGGTGGTCATGTCCAGAATATCCACCAGCGTTCCCTCCTTCAGCAAAAACAGCCTGTGGCAGTAGGCCATGGCGAAGTTGGGATCGTGGAGGGTAATCAGCCCGCCCCGCTGTTGGGTTTCCACCAGCTTACGAATCTTCCCCAGTACCATGTGGCGGTTGAGAAAGTCCAGTGCGCTGTCCGGCTCGTCCATAAGCATGACCGGGGCATCCTGCACCAGTGTGCGGGCGAGAATGATGAGCTGCTTCTGCCCCTGACTCAGGGTGTGGAAAAACCGGGTTTCAAAGGCCTCCAGTCCCAGCATAGCCAAGGCCGCCCGGGCTTTTTGTTTGTAGACTTCTCCCGGAGACTCCAGCAGCTTTAAATGGGGGTTGGCGCCCATGAGCAAAACCTCCAGCACGGTCTTCCCCTCAATGGGGCTGGGGGTCTGGGGCACGAAGGACAAACGCCGTGCCTGCTCCTTTTTGGAAAGCCCCTGCAGGGAGACGCCCTGCACATACCGCTCCCCCGTGGAGGGAAGCAGACCGCATACACTGCGCAGGAGGGTGGTTTTGCCGCTGCCGTTAAGCCCCAGCAAGGCCCCCAGTTCCCCGGGACGAAGGGAAAAGCTGACGCCGTGAACCACTTCACGCTCTCCGTAGCCTGCACGGATGTCCCGTATCTCAAAGATGGCGTTCATCAGCCTTCCTCCCGTTTCTTGCACATAAAGTATACCAGCACCGGCACGCCCAGTAAAGTGGTGAGAATGCTGATGGGAATTTCGGAGGTGTACAGGCACCGAGCCAGAGTATCGGAAATCAGCAGGACAATGGCGCCGATGAGGGTGCTCATAAGGGTGGTGGAGAAATTGTTTCTTCGGAGCATGAGCCGGGCAATGTGGGGGGCAATGAGTCCCACAAAGGCAATGAGCCCCGTAACGGAGATAATGGAGGCCACCAGCAAAGTGCAGAGCACCAAAATCACCAGCCGCACCTGATGCAAGGGCATGCCCAGCATGCGGCACTCGTCCTCGTTTAGGGACATAAGGTCAATCTGCCGCCTGAGCAGGAGCAATCCTATATAGGAAAGCAGAAACATGGGCAGCACATAGGCTACCTTGGTGGCGGTGATGTTGCTGAGACTGCCCATGGTCCAATACTCAATGGCGGCCAGTTCATTGGTGGGGTCGGCAAAGTACTTCAGCAGCATGATGACCGCCTTTGACAGGGAGCTCATGACGATGCCCGCCAGCACATAGGTGGCCGTAGATTGGGAGGGGGTAACCCGCACCAGCGCCAGCACGCAGATAACCACCAGAATCCCTCCGAAGAAGGCACCGCCCATCATGGACAGGGTGGAAGCCCCCAGCATCACAATGGCGAAGGCGGCCCCCATGTTGGCACCGGCGGCAACGCCGATGATGTCAGGGGAAGCCAGAGGGTTTTTAAAGACGGTCTGGAAGATGCTGCCCGTAAGCCCCAGCCCAAGACCGGCCATAAGCCCCATGAGTACCCGGGGCAGGCGCAGGGTGAAGAACACCCGCCGCTCCATGGAATCCTGCAGACCGCCGGAGACGATTTGTAAAATTTCGGGGACGGTAATGGAAAACTGACCTACGCAAAGCCCGATGAGGACGGAGATGACCAGCAATACAAAGGCCGCCCCAAACCAGAAGGTCTGAGGCAGCCCCTTTTTTTCGGTTGCGGTGTTCGCTGCCTTTCTCACTGAATTACGGAGACGTCGGCATCAAAGCCGTAGAAGGTCTTGTAGAAGTCGGCCACGTCCGTCTTCAGCTGATCCATGGAGTACTGATCCCCATGAATCTTGGCCATGAGCCACAGGGTGCCCAGCACGCCGGAGGGAACGGGGGAATCCCAAGCTTCCCAGGCATTGGGCATGGCGTAAACGGCACCGTTCTTCACAGCGTTGACTTCGGCCAGCTGAGGATCGGCGAGGATTTCGTCGGCGGTGTACTTAGCTTCGGAGGGGATGACGATGACATCGGGGTTCATGGCCAAAAGCTGCTCGTAGGAAACATCCGTCCAGTAGTTGCCCTCAATGCCGGTAGCGGCGTTGACACCGCCGGCATTGCCGATGAGGGAAGCCTGATACATTTCATCGGGAGCCACGGACAGGTAAGAGGAAACGGAGGTAATGAGTACGGAGGGCTTCTGCTCGTCGGTGAGGGCATCGGTGACGGCCTTCATCCCGCCGAACTTGGCATCATAATAGGCCAGCAAAGCTTCGGCCTTCTCGGGTACGCCGCAGAGAGTGGCGATCATGACCAACTGCTCTTCCAGCAGCTCCTGGCTCTCGGGGTAGCACAGCACCACGGTGATGCCTACGGCTTCCAGGGTGGCGGCGGTGTCCTTCAGCTTCATGGGCAGCAGGATTACGTCAGGCTCCAGAGCGATGGCGGCCTCGGCGTTGAAAGACTTCAGGGCGCCCACATCGGGGAGCTCCAGAAGCTGGGGTGCGGCGGCGGCGTAGATGGGACGGCCGGCGGCATTATGCTCCATGCCAACCAGACGGTCGGTAAGGCCCAGAGCAACCATAGCGTAGGTCTGGCCGTAGAAGCAGGTGACGATGCGCTCGGCGGGCTTTTCCAGGGTGATGGTGTTGCCGCCCTGATCGGTGAACACAATGGGCTCGGCGGCAGGCTCGGCCGCGGGTTCTTCCGTGGGCTCGGCAGTGGGCTCAGCGGCGGGTTCTTCTGCCTTCTGAGGCTCGGCGGTGGCGGGAGCGGGCTCCTGAACTTCGGTCTTCTGGCAGCCGGCGAACAGGCCAAGGGCCATGATCAGAGCCAGCAGCAGGGCAAGTGTTTTCTTCATGATTCTCTCCTATTATAATAGTAAATTCCGCCGAAACCGACGGGAATCATCGTTTCCAGTATAGCCATTCCCAAAGGAAAAAGCAATGGAGGAGAACGGGGGAATCCGATTCATGTTTGAGATGAAAGGGAATGTATAAACGGTTTTTTTTATAAAATCGTAACTTTAACACACCTTCGGAACCGTTCTTTTCCGAAAGGGCTTGGGGAGGCACAGGGCTTGGCTCCTGATTAAACAAGACGGAACGGCTGCCGCACATGCATTATTCTTTTAAAAGTATAACGTATAAAGGCCGAGAGCGCAAGGGGGAATTTTGAAAATGGGCAGGGAGATTTGTCTCGGGAAAAGGGTGCAGGCGGTGATGAAAACCCGGCGGTTTTTTCGGAAGAAAAGGAGCGTTTCCGGTAATTTTTTCCGGGAATTCCGGTGTTTTTTCCGGAAGCGCTTCAACAAGAAAAAATCGGTTCCTTTTTTGAAGACATTTATTGACACCCATTTTTCGCAATGATAATATGAAAACAAGTTAAATGGGAGGCTGTCCCGTTGGCTTGAGAATAAAGGGGGATGCGCCCCCTTAAAGGGAGGAAAAAAGCATGAAAAAGTGGCTGGCTATCCTGCTGGCTATGGTACTCTGCCTGAGCTTCGTCGCCTGCACCCAGAGCGAGAACAAGGCCGATGATGCCGCCAAGGTCGAGGACAACAAGACCGAGGAAAACAAGACCGAAGAGAATCAGGAAGCAAACGCTTCCGCCGCACAGGTTCCCACCGAAGAGGGCAAGGTTACCTACTTCTTCACCCTGGATCCCGCTTCCGTAGAGCAGGAGGACTTTATCTCCTACTACGTGACCGGCGGTGCCTGGGGCTGGGCAACCGGTCTGGATGCGCTGGCCTTCACCCATCTGGAAGGCACGGACATCTACTACGCCATCAGCGATGCCATTCCCGATCCCGCCGCTGAGCAGGGCCTGGAGTATCAGCTTAAGATTGGCTACAACGAGAACAGCGCCGCTCCCGCCGGCGAGCTGGGTCTGACCTGGTCCAACGACGACTGGAAGTCCGAGCAGAGCAACGTAGGCGGTCTGAACAACCCCAGCTTCACCTATGAAGCCGGCCAGAACACCGTGGATCTGGGCACCCACACCTTCACCACCAAGGCTTCCGCTCCCGAGACCGTCAGCACCACCCTGGTTGTGAAGTTCAAGGAAGCTCTCCCCGAGGGCTATCAGGTAGCCATTTACGGCGGCATCAACAACTGGGCTCTGGAAAACAGCCTCATGGAGACCGAGGACAACAAGGTCTACAAGCTGTCCTTTGTGGATCTGGTAGCTCAGATCTATGACTTCAAGGTAGTCGTATACGAGCCCGGCCAGCTGGAGCTGGGTCAGTGGACCGGCGTTCAGTACGGCGCTGCTGCCGTGCAGGAGAACAACGCCGAGAACGCTCAGATGATCATCGGCACCATCGACAACGGCGAAGAGCTGGAGCTCTTTGACGGCAAGGAGCTGGAGTATGCCAAGGCTGAGGTCATTGACTGCAATCTGGTAGTTGTATTCGACAAGGCTCTGGAAGAAGGTTCTTCCGTGCGCATTTTCGGCGACTTCAACGGCTGGGCGGATGTAAATGCTGAGCTCACCAGCGAAGACAACATCACCTGGAAGCTGGCCGTGACCGGTCTGCCCACCGGCACCCAGAGCTTCAAGGTGCTGACCTTTGTACCCGGCACCACCGAGTTCAACTGGGACACCGGTGTGGCTTACGGCACTGCCGAGGGCGGCAACCTCTCCTTTGACTTCACCGCCGACCATGCCGGTCAGGATGTGGAAGTCGCTGTGCTGAACGTACAGTAAAATCCTTTCGTGCTATTGCTCCGGCGCAAAAACCGGGGCAATAGCCCTTTTCGTATAACGAAAAGGAGTAAAAACTTTTTCAGGCTGCTTTTGCCCGCACCGGAATGCCGGCATTCCGGTATGTAATCCAAGGATTACATACCCAAAGCAGCTCTCATTACAAATCGAAAAACCAGACGTCCTTTGGGCGTCTTTTACAAGCATAGGATGCAACATAAAGGAGGAAATTGCGATGAAAAAGAAAGTCAGTCTGCTTCTTTGTCTGATTATGGTGCTCTCCGGCCTGCTGCTTTTGGCCGGATGCTCCAGTGAAGAAAAGGTAATTATGCTGTGGGGTCCCGAAGAACACCGGGATCTGTATCTCCAGTGGGCCTCTGAATTCAAGGCCTCTCATGAGAAGGAGCTCAAGGGCTACACCTTCGACTTTGCCGGCAGCGGCAACGCCGGCGCCTACGCCAACATGTCCGTAGACCCCACCAAGGGCGCCGCAATCTACTCTTTCCCCAACGATCAGATGGCCAACTTGGCCAACCTGAACGCCCTGTCCCCTCTGGGTCAGAACGAGCTGGCCTGGGCACAGGAAAATAACATCGAAGCTTCCGTAGAAGCCACCAAGCTGGGCGAGAAGTACATGGCTTATCCCCTGCAGGCCGACAACGGTTTCTACCTTTATTATAATAAATCCGCTTTCCGCGGCACCTCCCTTTGGGATGAGGCCAACGATTGCCTGGTAAGCGAGTTCACCTTCCAGGATCTCTACAACGCCCTGGATGAGAAGAACGATAAGTGGGCCAACGGTTTGGTCTCCTGGGCCTTCGGCGACAGCTGGTACGTTTCCGGCGTCTTCTTTGCCGTAGGCGGCGACTATGAGGTCACCTACAACTCCGAGGGCAAGCAGACCTCCGCTTCCTGCACCTTCGGCTACATCCTTCCCGAGGGCAAGACCAGCTATAAGGACGGCGACTTCACCGTGGGCGAAACCGCCGTGCAGTGCCTTGTAAACACCTTCCGCAATCCCGACGGCACCATCAACAAGCACTTCCTGTACACCGACAGCGACAAGGTGCCCTACAACGATACCGTTTCCACCTACACCAACCCCAACAACCCTCAGTTTGAAGAGAGCCCCCTGGCCGCTACCGTAAACGGCACCTGGAAGGCCGCCGAGCTTCAGAAGAACTGGGGCGAGGATTACGCCGCCACCTGGCTGCCCATGATGGAGGACGATGCAGGCAACAAGTACGCCTGGAAGACCTTTGCCGGCTACAACCTGCTGGGCGTCAACCCCATGTGCGAGTTTGTGCAGGATGACCCCGAGCACATCATGATTCTCCACGAGCTGGCCCAGTACATGTCCAGCAAGGAAGCCCAGATTGCCCGCTATCAGGTTTCCGGCGCAGGCCCTGCCAACAAGGAAGCTCTGCAGGACGAGGCCGTGGTCAACGACGTGGCTTTGAAGGCCCTCAATGCTCAGTACGCCCGTGAGTGCACCTACCCCGCCGGGGAGAAGGCCGGCCAGCCCGTAGGCAACGGCCTTGGCTACCGTGTGCAGGACAGCGTGCCCGCCAACTACTGGACGCCCATCCAGAACTTTGCCCAGACCCTGTGGCAGGAGTACAACGCAGGCGAGCTGAACCAGTTCAGCGAGAACTCCCTGCATAAGACTCTTGGCCAGCTGCAAATGGATATCGAGAAGTCTGCTCAGTAAGGGACATTCTTCTTCAGTTTCACTGCCGGCTCTCCTCTTTTAGGGGGGAGCCGGCCGCCCACCTGCCTGCAAGGAGTGTTCCATGAGAAAGATATCCGCCTTAGAGTATCTGTCCATGCCCAAGTGGCTGCGGATGTGGTACAAGTTCTGGTACGCCATTTTACAGATTCCCTTTGTCGTGGCTCAATGGTTTCGGGATATCCCCCGCCGCCTTGAGGAAAAGCTGGCCGGGGCAAGGGATTGGTTCTCCTCCGTTTTTGACGCCTTCCGTTACGGCAACGGCAAAACCCGCCTTTCCGCCCTCCTCTGGGGGACGGGCTGCTTTGCATACAAGCAGTATGGACGGGGCTTCCTCTACCTCTTTTATGAGGTGTGCTTCATTCTCTACATGGCCCTCTTCGGAGGGAAGTATCTGGCCAAGATCGGTACACTGGGCACCGTGCCTCTGACCAAGAACGACTACGGCGTGCCCATCGGCCATTACGATAATTCCTTCAGCATTCTGCTGTATTCCATGCTTACCATCGTCATCATCCTGCTTACCGTGGTGGTGCTCTTCAGCTCCGTAAAGCAGGCCTATGACAACCAGCTTGGATACGCCATTGCCAAACGCGCCTTCTCCGCTCGGGACGATTTGTCCCAGCTTCTCAACCATAAATTTCATCTGACCATTCTGGCCTTCCCCTCCCTGACCCTGTTGGTGTTTACGGTGGTGCCTTTGATGTTTATGATTCTGGTGGCCTTCACCAACTTCCACCAGAGCACCATGCCCCCTGCCAACCTCTTTACCTGGGTGGGGCTGGACAACTTCAAGGCCATCCTCACGGGCCAAGCCACAGGGGTAATGGCCCAGAACGCCGCCAAGTACATGCACACCTTCTGGTACATCCTCCGCTGGACGCTGATCTGGGCGGTGATTGCCACCTTCTCCAACCTCTTTGCAGGTATGTTTGTGGCCGTGGTCATCAATAAGAAGGGCATCCGCCTGAAGAAATTCTGGCGCACCTGTCTGGTGACGGTAATCGCCGTGCCCCAGTTTATCTCTTTGCTGCTGGTCAGCAAAATGTTTGTTACCAACAACGGCATCATCAACTATCTGCTCAAATACGTTTTGGGACTGGAACCCGTTCATTGGCTGGACGGCAGCCGCCTTATGGCGCAGCTTGTGGTCATTCTGGTGAATCTGTGGGTGGGCGTGCCCTACACGGTGCTTACCTGCACGGGCATTTTGATGAACATCCCCTCCGATTTGTACGAGGCCGCCAAGATTGACGGCGCCAGCCCCTGGAGCATGTTCGCCAAGATCACCCTGCCCTACATGATGTTCGTTCTGGGGCCCAGCACCATCACCGCCTTTGTGGGAAATATCAACAACTTCAACCTGATTTTCCTTTTGACGGGAGGCGCTTCGGGGGTGTCGGCACAGGCGGGACTGGTCAGCTCCGCAGGAGACTTGGACTTGCTGATTACCTGGCTGTATAAGATGACCGTGGATAAGTCCGACTACGACATGGCCTCGGTTATCGGCATCCTGCTGTTTATCGTCATCTCCTTCTTCTCCCTCATTGCCTACTCCAGAGTGGGCTCCGTGAAAAACGAGGAGGATTTCCAGTAATGAACAAAAGCCTGCGTATAAAAAAGCTGAAGAGCGGCTTCGGCAACGGCATCATCTACCTGTTTTTGGCGGTGATGTGCCTTGTGTGGCTGTTCCCCTTCTTCTATTTAATCGTTACCTCCTTTAGAGGAGAGTCTACGGGCATCGTGCCCTACCTGTTCCCCAAGGAATGGTCCCTGGACAACTATAAGTACCTGTTCGTAGGGGAGGGGAGCTTCTTCCCCCAGTGGTACATGAACACCCTGTTCATTGCTCTGGTGGTGTCCGTACTCAACACCATGATCACCCTTTTGACCGCCTACGCTCTGTCCCGTATGCGTTTCAACGGCCGCAAAGCCCTTATGAAGTTTATGCTGGTGCTGGGCATGTTCCCGGGCTTCTTGAGCATGATCTGCATCTACTATATTCTGGATGCCTTGGGGCTGGTGGGGAACGAATCCTCCATCTTCGGTTTGATGCTGGTCTACGTTTCCGGCACCATGATGGGATATATGGTGGCCAAGGGCTTCTTTGACACCATTCCCAAGTCCCTGGACGAGGCTGCCATGATTGACGGCGCCTCCAAGAACAAGATCTTCTGGTCCATCACTTTGCCCCTGAGCAAGCCCATCATTCTGCAGACCCTGCTGTCCGCCTTCGTGGCGCCTTGGGGCGACTACATGATGGCCAACTATCTGGTGGGCAAGAGCGGTTCCCAGTATAAGACCGTGGCCATCGGGTTAAAGGGCTGGATTGACAGCTTTGCCATGTACGATAAGCACTTTACCCACTTCTGCGCCGGCGGCGTCATCGTGTCCATCCTGCCCATTATCCTCTTCTTCGTTATGCAGCGGTTCTATGTGGAAGGGGTTACCGGCGGTTCCGTAAAGGGGTAATCCATGAAGAAACGACTGTGGAGATTGGCGGCGCTGCTGCTGACGCTTGGCTTCCTGCTGGGAAGCCTGACGGGCTGCAAGAAAAGGGAGGAGGAGAAGGAAGGCATTTTGCCCACTGCGGACAAGATGCGCACCTACTACCAGATCTTCCCCTATGCCTTTGCCGACAGCAACGGCGACGGCGTAGGCGATTTGCAGGGCATCATCGCCAAACTGGACTATATCGACGGACTGCATTATGACGGCTTGTGGCTGACTCCCGTGCATCCTTCCCCTACCTATCATAAGTATGACGTGACGGATTACTATGATATCGACCCGGAGTTCGGCACTTTGGAGGACTACGATGCCCTCATTGCCGCCTGCCATGAGCGGGGGATAACGGTGTTGCTGGATCTGGTCATCAACCACTCTGCCAAGGATCACCCTTGGTTCAAAAAGTGTGCCGCCGCCCAAATCAAGGGCAAAACCGACGATCCCTACTACAGCTACTATAATTTCCGTAAGCTGGAAAAGGGAGAGAGCATTCCCGGCGGCTGGGAGCGCTTTGAAAGCTACGATTGGATTTACGAGTGCCGGTTCTGGTCGGGCATGCCGGATTTAAACCTCCAGAGCGTGCTGAATGATCCCGAAGGCCCTCTTGCACAGGAAATTACCTCCATCCTGAAGTTCTGGCTCATAGACCATGATGTGGACGGTTTCCGCTTGGACGCCGTGACCAGCTACTTTACCAACGATGAGGAGAAAAATCTGGCCTTTTTGACCTGGCTCAATAAGACCGCCAAGGAAATAAAGCCCGACTGCTACATTGTGGGGGAGGGTGCCTGGGGGAACCCGGGGGAGAACCAGCGGTATCAGGCCTCCGGCATCGACAGCTTCTTTGCCTTCCAGCAGGGATACACGGCCAACGGAAACTTGTCCTATGCCGCCCGCTTGGGCAAGGCCGCCTATCTGTATCTCATTGACGAAGAGAATGCAGAGATCAGCGCCCCGGGGATTCCCGCCACCTTTATCTCCAACCACGATACCGGCCGTGCCTACGGCATTGCCATGGCCGCCGCCCAGCCGGATGCGCTGAAGACCATCTTCGGCCTTATGACCATGTGCTGGGGGCCTACCTTCTCCTACTACGGGGACGAGGTGGGCATGAGCGTTCTTAGCGCCGGGGGCACCCAGAGCAGCTACAAGGACGAGGACAAGCGCCAGCCCATGCCTTGGGGAGACGAGTACGAGTGCAAGCCCGTAAAGGGCTCCACCGAGGGCAGCCGGGAGGAAAAGTACCCCTACGGCACCGTGGCGGAGCAGGAGAAGGACGAAACCTCCCTGCTCAACTACATCCGCAGAGCCAACGCCATCCGCCGCGCCTATCCCCAGATTGCCCGGTATCAGGCGGTAAACGTGTATGTGAATTTTGAGCGGGATCTGTGTCTGGTGAGCAAGGGCGAAGGAGCGGAGAAGATTTACATTCTCTGGAACGCCTCCTTGAACCAGTCCCGCACCTATGATTTGAGCCAACTGGAGGGAAGCTGGCAGGTGGGAGC
>CAYUHW010000006.1:0-17060 GCA_964444605.1 uncultured Christensenella sp.
CCTCGATGTCGCTGCGGCCGGCTTCCTTCAGAGCGGTAACGATGTCCTCGTAGAGAGGCTCGCCCAGAGAGCCGGGCTCCTTGGTGCGGTCCAGAACGGCCAGACGCTTGCAGGAAGCAGGAATGGCGGCCATGAACTTCTCGGTGACGAAGGGACGATAGAGACGAACCTTGATGAGACCCAGCTTCTCGCCCTGAGCGTTCAGGTAGTTGATGGTCTCCTCGGTTACGTCTGCGCCGCTGCCCATAACCACGATGACCTTCTCGGCATCGGGTGCGCCTACGTAGTCAAAGAGGTGGTAATGACGGCCGGTGAGCTCGCCTACCTTCTCCATGTACTCTTCCACGATGGCGGGGACGGCGTCATAATACTTGTTGGCGGCCTCACGGTTCTGGAAGTAGATGTCGGGGTTCTGGTTGGTGCCGCCTACATGGGGATGATCGGGGTTCATGGCGCGGGCGCGGAACTGCTTCACGGCCTCGTAGTCCAAGAGCTTGCCCATATCCTCGTAGTCAATGGCTTCGATCTTCTGCACTTCGTGGGAGGTACGGAAACCATCGAAGAAGTGTACGAAGGGCACGGAAGCCTTGATGGCGGACAGATGGGTCACCAGCGCCAGGTCCATGACTTCCTGTACGGAAGCGGAAGCCAGCATGGCAAAGCCGGTCTGACGGCAAGCCATAACGTCGCTGTGATCGCCGAAAATGGAAAGGGCATGGGCTGCCAGAGCACGGGCGGATACGTGGAACACGCCGGGCAGCAGCTCGCCGCTGATCTTATACATGTTGGGGATCATAAGCAGAAGTCCCTGAGAAGCCGTAAAGGTGGTGGTCAGGGCGCCTGCCTTCAATGAGCCGTGCACGGCGCCTGCTGCGCCGCCTTCGCTCTGCATCTCTGCGATGCGCACTTTCTGTCCGAACAGGTTTACTCTGCCATTGGCAGCCCACTCGTCAGCCACTTCCGCCATGGGAGATGACGGAGTGATGGGATAGATGGCAGCAACATCTGAAAAAGCATATGCCACATGGCTAGCCGCAGTATTGCCGTCGATCGTCATGGTCTTTGCCATACCATATCCTCCTAATAAGATTATTCAGGGCATAGGGTCCTTCCCTGCTATACCAAACTACATTATATGGGACTTTTCTGCGATTGTCAAGAAAAGGGGCGTGGTTTTTGCCCCCGGGAAAGAAATTCGGAAGATTTACGGAAGCCATTGCCCAAGGAAGACCTCCGGCTTTTAAAAAGGCGGCTGGGAAAGGGGCCTGGGGGGCGGCGGTTCGCTATGCGAACCCTTGCAGGCGGGGGCGGGGCATAGCCCCGCCCCCCGCCTGCAAGAGAAGGGCTTCGCCCTTCGCCGCCCCCCGTCTCCGTCGAAAATAAATACCCTTCCCTCCCATCAAAAGACTTTCGCCCACAGCGGAAAGCAATGTCATTAATTTAAAGATTCGTTTCCTCACCCTCCCCGACAACGGTTCACCGGACTGTTGTCGAGCTGGCTGGCGAAGCATTAGCGTAGCCAGACCGAAGGAAAGAAAAAATCTCTTGCGCACTCTGGTTCTTAAGTTAATGACATTGGCAACGGAAAGGGAAATTGGGCACATAAAAAAGCACCGAGAGACTCGGTGCTTTTGTTTGAGTGCTTTACTCCTCCACTTTGAAGCCGGCAAACAGGTCTGCCAGGGAAGTGGTGGTGGTGCTTACGGGAGGCAGTTCGTACTCGCCATCCTCGCTGTTGCGGCGGCGGCGGTCAGGACGGGACTCACGGCGGGGCTCCTCGTTGGAAGCGGCGCGGCGCTCACCGGAGGGACGCTCGCTGCGCTGACGGCGCTCACCGTTGTTGTTCTGCTCGTTGCGGGCTTCCCGCTGAGCCTTGCGCTCCTGATATACGCGCTCACGCTCGGCCTTCTCGGCGGCCAGCTGCTCGGCGATCTCGGGGTTCTCCTCGAGAATGGCCTCTTTGCGGCTCAGAGAGATACGCTTTGCTTCGGGAGCAACCTCCAGAACCTTGCAGCGTACCACGTCGCCCACGTTCAGCTCGTCCTCAACCTTCTCGATGCGGCGGATGGCCACCTGAGAGATGTGGATCAGACCGTCAATGCTGTGCTCCAGAGACACGAAAGCGCCGAAGGGCACAATGCGCACGACCTTGCCCTCTACGATGGAGCCTACGGGGTACTTCTCCGCAGCCAGGGTCCAGGGCTTGGGCTGCAGCTGCTTGTAGCCCAGAGAGATGCGCTTCTTTTCCTTGTCCACGCCCAGTACCAGCACGTCCACTTCCTGATTGACGGAGAGGACATCGCCGGCGTTCTTGGCACGGCCCCAGGCAACGTCGGTCACATGGACGAGGCCGTCCAGACCGCCGATGTCTACGAAAGCACCGAAATCGGTAATGCGGCGGACGATACCATGGATCTTGCTGCCCACTACCAGAGCATCCCACTTCTCCTGCTCAGCCTTGGCGGCCTCCTCCAGAAGAACCTGCTTGATGGATGCAACGATGCGCTTGCGCTGCTTGTCTACTTCGAGAACCTTAACCTTGACTTCCTTGCCTACGAAAGCATCCAGTTTCTCGACATATTTGATGGAAGCGTGAGAAGCGGGGATAAAGGCCCGTACGCCACCCTGGATCTCCGCAATGAGGCCGCCCTTAACGACTTCCTTGACCACTGCATCAAAGATCTTGCCTTCGTTTTCCTCGGAGAGAAGAGCGTCCCAGATCTTGCGGGTCTGGATGTTCTTCCGGGAAAGCAGGACGTTGCCTTCGCCGTCGTTGACCTTGACCACTTCCGCGTCGATAGTGTCCCCTTCCTTTACGAGATCCTCGATTTTGGTCTCCTCATCGGTGACAAACTCACTGCGGGGGATATAGCCATCGGACTTGTAGCCAACGTTCACCAGAACTTCGTTATCGGTGATGCCAATGACGGTGCCCTTTACTACCTGGCCGGGGCGGATGCGTCTGATGGAGCTGTCGATAGCGGCTTCAAAATCTTCGGCAATGTCCTTGGGTTCTGCGGCGGGAGCTTCTTCAGCTGCGGCCACGGTTACGGTCTCAACGGCAGCCTCAACGGGCTGCTCAGTGGTTTCGGCGACAACCTCGGCGGGAGCTTCCGCTTCAATGGTTTCAATCGTCGTCTGTTCGAGTTCGCTCATTCCTTGTATAACCTCCCTAATCATGGGGTCTGGCGTTGATGCGCCTGCGACCAACCCTATTATATCATCAGAATTAAATATTTCAAGAGAAATTTTACCGATATTTTCTATTGTTTTCGTATTTGGGCAGTTCCTTCGGCATAATTTTGCCAACTCCATGGTGTTGGCGCTGGTTTGAGAGCCCAAAACCAGCATCTTTGTGCATTTTTTAGACAACATCTCCGCTTCCCGCTGACGCTGTCTGGTGGTATCGCAAATGGTGGGATGTTGTCTTAAAGACCGTATTTTCCCCCGAAGCACCGCCCCGATTTCTTCATAGGTCTCCCGGCTGAAGGTGGTCTGGGCTACCAGGCAGCCTTTTTCTCCCAAGGGCAAGCGTTCCGCTTCTTCCGCGCTTCCCAGAATCACAGCCCCATCCCCTGCCCAGCCGGCAATGCCGATGACCTCCGGGTGGTTCCGCTTTCCCGCAATATATACGGGCACGCCCTGCTCTCTTGCTTCCCTTACGATGCGGTGGATGCGCTTGACAAAGGGGCAGGTGGCGTCCACAATCTCTATGCCCTTCTTTTTACACGCTTCAAAAAGCTCCGGCACGGCGCCGTGGGCTCTGACAATCAAGGTCTCCCCCGCCTGCACCTCTTCCAGGCTGTCCACGGGGCACACCCCCTCTCGGCGCAAGTCCTCCACCACCCCTTCGTTGTGGATGATCTTCCCCCAGGAGTATACCCTGCCCTTCTCCTCGGCTTTCTTATGGCAGATATCCACCGCCCGCCGAACGCCGAAGCAGAAGCCGCTGTTCTTGGCTACCAGCAGTCTCATGCCTTCTTCAGTCCCTTTTTCAGTTCTCTTTCCGAAACCATGGCCAAAGTCTCCTCCCTCAGTCCGTCAAAGGCGGAGGCAAGATAGCGGGTCATGGCTTCCAGAGGCTTTACGCCCTTGGCGTTGGCAAAGTCGGCCGGGTCAATGGGGGCCCCTACCGCCCCCCGTATGCGCATCCGCCGCCAGCACATGGGATCGATATAGATGGGAATCACCTTGGCGCCGCTGCGCTGGGCGATGAAGGCCGCGCCCCGCTCCAGCTCGTCCATCTCCAAAATGGAAGCGGAGCGATGTCCCTCGGGAAAGATGCCGAAGGCCTTTTCTTCTTTTAATATGGCCAGCGCCCGCTTCACAGGCCCCAAACGGGAGCCGCCGCCCTCCCCTGCGGGAAAGACGAAGAGGGAGGTGAGCAAAAGCTTCAGCAGGATATTGTCAAACAGGGACTCCTTGGCCATAAAGTGAATGGTGCGGGGGCACAGGGCCGCCAGCGCCACGGGATCCGCCAGAGAAAAGTGGTTGCACACATAAATGGCCTTTCCCTCGCTTTTAAGATGCTTCCACCCCGTCAGTCTGGGACGGAAAATCAGCCAAAAGAAAGGCGTAAACAAAATCTTTGCAAACCAGTACAGCATTACCTTGCCTCCTCTTTTCTTTCCACCAGCTTCACAATCTTTTCCGCCGCTTCCTCCACGGTCATGGAGGTGGTGTCGATGAGCACCGCATCCTCCGCCTGCTTTAAGGGAGCATAGGCACGGTGGGCGTCCTGATAATCCCGGGCTTCAATGTCCCTCAAAATGGTATCAAAGTCACCCCGGATGCCCTTGGCCTTTAGCTGCAGCAGACGCCGCTTGGCTCTTTCCCCGGGGTCGGCGGTGATGAAAAACTTGTAGGGGGTCTCGGGAATGACGAAGGTGCCAATCTCCCGTCCGTCCAGCACCGCCCCGGTCTCGTGAGCGATCTGCCGCTGAATCCCCGCCAGAGCGTCCCGCACGCAGGGGAGCTTGCTCACGGCAGAGGCGCCCTTGCCCATTTCCTCCGTGCGCAAAAGGGTAGTTACGTCCTCCCCGTTCAAAAGCACATGCTGTCCGTCCCTGGGATATACCACCCGAATCTCCGTCTTTTCCAGCAAGGCCTTAACCCGAGGCTCGTCCTCCCAGCCGACTTCTGCCCGCACACAGCACAGGGCCATGGCTCTGTACATGGCCCCCGTGTCCACATAGGGACGCTTTAATTTCTTGGCCACCGCCTTGGCCAGGGTGCTTTTTCCCGCCCCTGCAGGGCCGTCCAAGGCTATGCCGTGCTTAAATGTCTGTTCCTGTTCCATTTCTTCCCCTCTACTCACACGCTTTTTCCCGCCAAGGCCCCGGTGGACCAGGCAATCTGCAGGTTGAATCCCCCCGTAAAGGCATCCACATCCAGCATCTCTCCGGCAAAATACAGCCCCCGAATGCGCTTTGATTCCATGGTGGAGGGCTGCACCTCCTTGACGCTGATGCCGCCCCTTGTGACGATGGCTTCGCTAAAGCCCCGGGTTCTCTTTACCGTCAGGGGCATGGCCTTTAAAACGGCAATGAGCTTCTGCCGCTCTGTGCGGGTCAAATTGGAGGCAGTCATCTTCCCGTCCAGCCCGCTTTCCTTCAGCACCGCCTCCAGAAGCCGCCCGGGAAGCAGTCCCGCCAAGGCCCCTTCCAGAGTTTTTCTGGGGTTGTCCCCAATGTCCCGCACCAGACGCTTGTCCAGCATCTCCTCGGTCATCCCCGGCTTAAAGTCGATAAACAGCTTGGCCCCCTCCGCTTTCCCCGCAAGGTAGGCAGAGGCCGTCAGCACCAAGGGCCCGGACACCCCGAAGTGGGTGAGGAGCATCTCCCCCAGCTCCCGATAGAGTACCTTCTCCCCCTTCTTTACCGTCAGGGCTACGTTCTTTAAGGTCAGCCCCGACAAAGAAAAGGGCCAGCTTTCCACCGTCTCCAAGGGCACCAGAGAGGGATAGAGCTTGGTCACCGTGTGCCCCAGCTCCTCGGCCATTAAAAAGCCCTCCCCCGTAGAGCCGGTGGAAGGGTAGCTGACGCCCCCCGTGGCCAGAATGATTTTGTCAAAATAACAGGTCTCCTCCCGGGTGGTCAGCCCTACGGCCTCCCCGTTCTCCGTGAGGATGGACTTTACCTGGGTGTTCAGCTTTACCTGCACCCCCGCCTGACGGCCAAGGCGCTCCAAAGCCCCCATGATGTCGCTGGACTTATCGGACTGAGGGAAAACCCGCTGTCCCCGCTCCAACTTCAAAGGCACCCCCGCCTCCTCCAGCAGCTCCATCATATCCCTTTCCGTAAAGGCGGCATAGGCACTGTACAAAAAACGGGGGTTCTCAATGACGTTTTCAAAGAACCCCTCCCGACCGCTGTCGTTGGTCACGTTGCACCGCCCCTTGCCGGTGATGTAAATCTTCTTCCCCAGCTTCTCGTTCTTTTCAAAGAGGGTTACGTTCCCTCCCTGACGGGCGGCCATAATGGCGGCCAGCTGTCCGGCGGCGCCTCCGCCCACTACGGCAATCTTCTGCTTCATATCCTGCTCTTCGTTCCTTCTATGGTTTCTGTCAGAGGGCGGTTAAAGCCCCTCGTTCTGCTCCGTCAAATATACTCTGTCCCGTCCCCACATGTCTTCCAGCTCCTCCAGATGCTCCTGCACCTGCCGTCCTGCCGTAACGCCTGCGGCGGCAATCAGGGCGTTAATCACCGACAAGGGCGCCGTCAGGGAGTCTGCAAAGGAAGCCATGTCCGACTTAGCCAACAGCACCACATCCCCCAGCAGACCGATGGGAGCATCCATCTTGTCCGTCAGGGAGATGATGTAGGTTCCCTTCTCCTTGGCAAAGCGGGTGGCCTCCGCCGTACGGGTGGAATAGCGGGGGAAGCTGATGGCAAAGAGCACGTCCCCCTTGCCCATGCGCAGCATGGCCTCCTGCAGTTCCTCCTGTCTGGCGGGGAGGTTGATTACGTTCCCGCTGATGTATTCCATATAGTTGGAGAAAAACAGCGCCAGGGGCATGGCCGAGCGAAGCCCCAGCACATACACCCGCCGTGCTTCCAGCAGTGCCGTCACCGCCTTTTCAAACTGCCCCTCGTCCACCATCTCCAAGGTGGTGCGGATGGAGCTCATGTCCGTGGTCAGCACCCGCTTAAAGACCTCCGCCTTGGGAATGGAGGAGGCAAGCTGAGCCCGCTGGACGCTGGTAAGCTTTCCCAGCACCATCTCCTGCATGCGGTCCTGCAATTCCGGGTACCCGGACAGTCCCAGCGCATAGGCAAAGCGCACCACGGTGCTCTCGGACACCCCGGCCGCTTCCCCCAGCTTGGCGGCGGTCATAAAGGCCGCCTGCTCATAATGATCGGTGATAAAGGCCGCAATGCGCTGCTGTCCCTTGGACAGGTCTCTGCGGCAGGCCTGCATCTGCTTCATCAGGCTTTTCACCCCTGCACCCTCCTTTTACAGCTGTTCTGCCAGAAATTCCTCTTCCGTAATCTGCTTGCTCATGCACACGCCGCAATCATAGCCCAGCACCGTCACGGTGACATACCCCTCCCGAATCCAGCGGGCATCGGTGTATGCGTCCATGTCCGTAGGCAAAGGCCCGCCGGGCACCATGGTAAAGACCCTGCGTCCTTCCTCCTCGGCGTGCTCCTCATAGCCTCTGGGATAGAGCACCATGCCCAAGGGGCAGTGCTTGATTCCCTTAATTTTGTCCATGGGCAGATTGGGCACGTTTACGTTGTAAAAAAGGCCGAAGGGCAAGGGATTCTTCATGGCATAGGCTAAGGCGTACCTGGCTATTTCCACCGCCGTATCAAAGTGCCTTGGCAAAAGAGGATCCCATAAAAGGGACACGGCCACGGCGTTCATCCCCTGCAAAGCCGCCTCCTGGGCTGCGCCGCAGGTGCCGGAATAGAGCACATCCGTCCCCAGATTTCCCCCGTCGTTGATGCCGGAGAGGAGGATGTCCGCCTGCCCGTCAAAGAGGTTGGATTCCCCCAGCCGGGCGCAGTCTGCAGGGGTGCCGGACACGGCGTAGGCCTCCACCTCAGGAGCAAAGGCATAGGTGTGGCGCTTAGCGTAGAGAGCGTCTCCGCAGGTCAAACTGCGGCTGGTGGCACTGCGCTGTCTGTCGGGAGCGGAGACCATGACCTTGTGCTCCTCATGCAAGGCTTTTACCAGAGCCTCCATGCCCGGGGCGGTGATGCCGTCATCGTTGGTTAAAAGTATCTTCATGCCGAAAAACCGATTCTTTCCTATTTTGCTTATATAGTATCTCAACGGCGGCAAAAATGCAAGACGGCAAAGGAAAAAATGCATTTTTTGTCTGTTCTTCCCTTATAAGAGGGACAAAAACCGCAGACACAGGCGGCTCCCCGCCGCCGCCCCATAGGCAAAAAGAAGCTGACGGAAAAACAGCTTTCGGCTTCTTCTCCCCAGCTCCCCCCGCATCACTCCCAGCGCTCCCAAGCAGGGAGGCAAAAGCAGAGCAAAGACCCCGAAGCTCACCCCCTCCGAAAAGGAAAAGGGAAGCCCTGTCCCGCCGTACAAAAGATGCAGGGAGGCGGCCATGGTCTCCTTGGCGCCGGCGCCGCTGAGAAGCACCACCCCCTGCCGCCAGTCATACAGCCCCAAGGGATACAAAAGAGGGCTAAGGCCTCTGCCCAACAGGCACACCAGACTTTCTTCCATGCTTTCCGTATAGGCAAGGGCAGGGGTCAAATGGCTTAGCCCCCACAAGCCTCCCGCCGACAGCAACAGCACCGGGCCCGCCCGCAGTAAAAAACCCAGCGCCCTGTCCCCCGCCTGCGTCCACACGCTTTTTATATGGGGCATTCGCCAGGGGGGCAGTTCCAGCACCATGGGCGGCCGCACCCGCTCCCGCCCCTTTAGGCGGCCCCACACAAGCCCCCAAAAGAGGCTCAGCCCGTATAAAAGCCCTACGCCCAAGGGGGCACGGGCGGGAAAAAGGCTTCGGGCTAAGGCGGCGGTTAGGGGGAGTTTGGCGGAGCAGGGCACAAAGGGCAAAAGGGAAATGACCCCCTCCCTGTCCTCCTTTTTCTCCAGAGAGCGGGTTGCCAAAGCCGCCGGTACCGTACACCCGAAGCCCAGCAGGAGCATCACCGCCCCACGCCCCTCCAGCCCCAGCTTTCCCATGGGGGCATCCAGCAAAAAGGCACAGCGGGCCAGATACCCGCAATCCTCCAGCAGGGCCATGCATACATACAAAAGCCACACCTGCGGCAAAAAGGCGAGTACCGTGCCTACGCTCTCCCACAGCCCTTCCCCCAAAAGCCCCCGTATAAAGGGCGGCAGAGTCTTGGGCAAGCATGCCCCCGCCCAACGTCCCCATTTAAGGACGGCTCCCTCCAAGAAAACGGACAAGGGCGGCCCCGCCCACCAGAAGGTCAGGCAGAAAATCAGCCCCAAAAGGGCGAAAAAAATCAGCCGTCCCCAGATTCTATGGCAGAAAAAACAGTCCGCTGCCGTCTTCCGCCTTTGTCCCTGGTCTTTTAGGCACCCCTTGGCAATCGTCTCTGCGGCCTTGGCCCGCTCCCACGGGCTCTCCCATTTTGCATCGTACCGAGGAACTCTCCCCCTGTGAAAAAGCCCCTTTACCGCCTCTACCGCCCCCGGCCGCCGTGCGCACAGGGACAGGCAGGGAATGCCCAGGGCCCTTTCCAAGGCGGAAAGATCCGCCTTCAGTCCCTGCTTCTCCCCCTCATCCGCCATGGTCAGCACCAGCACCATATTTTTTTGCAGGCGGGAGAGGCTTAAGGTCAAAGACAGGCTCCGCTGCAGGGCGGTTATGTCCGCCACGTTTATAATGAGGTCGGGATCAAAGTCCGACAGCTTCCGCCGTGCCAGCTCCTCGTCTGCCCCGCCTCCCGAAAGGGCGTACAGCCCGGGAAGATCCAGCAGTTTATCCCCCGTTCCCTTTATGTACGCCTCCGCCGCTTCCACCGTTACCCCGGGGCGGTTGCCCGTAGGCGCCCTATGGCCTGTAAGCAGGTTAAACAAGGTGGTTTTGCCGCAGTTGGGCTGTCCCGCCAGCAGTATGCGCATGCTTTTTTCTCCTCCTACACACCCTTCGGACAAGGATATGCTTAAAAGGCGGGGAAAATGCTTTTTGGGGGGCGGGGCGGCCGTTCGCTTTGCGAACCCTTTTATGCAGGGGAGCGGAACGCTCCCCCTGCATAAAAGCGAAGGGCGAAGCCCTTCGCCGCCCCGCCCCTCGCCTGCAAAATTTCCGACAAAAAAGGGACGGAATCTCCGTCCCAATATATGTGCCTCTCAGACACCCGTTTACTGTATCTCCACGCACCAAATCTTCGGAATGGTCTCCGATCCGTCGGAGCGCTTCCCCGTGGTGCCCACCACCAACAGGTTCCCAAAGGCGGCGGGGGTAGAATCGATTCTCCCCTCCAAGTCCACGGGACTGCCCAAATTGGGGCCTCCCGCGGCGGCGTCATAGAGCCGCACCAGCCCGCTTCTGTCGCAGGCAACCAGATAGGCGCCCCCCCGCTCCGTATACACCACCAGAGGCGAAGCTACATAATCTCCGCTGCCGGCAGTCTCTATGGACCAGACCACGCTGCCGTCCTTCTTGTCAAAGGCCACCAGCCGCCCGCCGTAGCTGTAGGACATGGTGCCGTCCTCCGCCGTTACGGGAATCCCCGCTCCGCTGAAGGCGCAGATGAGCAGATTGGAGATGGAGCCCTGCCCTGCATGGGGGGTGGCTTTGCAGCCGCTCTTGTAGGAGCCGTCCCCCACATAACTGATGCGGGACACGTCCCAGACCACCTCTCCCGTCAGGCCGTTTATCTTCTTCACATGGCAGTAGCCCCAGCCCTCAGGCAAATCGGCGGCCTGAGTCTCCGTCTGGGTGGCCGCATACACATAGAAGGTGCCGGCGGCCCCGTCCTCCTCAATGACCGGGGAAGCGTCGGCATCCCCGCCCAAGTCCACGGCATACTGCAACGTCAAGGTGTTCATGTCGATGCACTGCAGATACCCCCCGTTGTCCGTCACGAACAGGTAGTTTCTAAAGGCGGCGGCAGAGCTTTCCATGCCGTACCACCTGGCGCCCTTCTGGTTGGACTCGGAGTAGCCGCCTCCGCTGTAGCGGTACTTGAGCCTGTCCCCGGGCTTAATGGAAATGTTGCCCGAGGCGGCATCGTAGGAGGTGTTCAGGGGAATAAAGTAGATGACTCCGTTCTCCGCAGGGGCAATGAGGGTATCGTTGAGAATCAGGGGGCTGGAGTCAAAGGCGTTCCAGCTTTCCCGATGGGCAAAGTAGTCCCTGCCCCCAAACTCGTAGACCTTCTGGTTGGTAATCAAGTTCACGGCGTACATATAGGCCACAGAGGTGCCCTTGGCGTTCTTGCTCATGACCCCCTGCCCCACATACAGCATGGGACGCCCTTCAGGGTCCAAGGTGGCCGTGCCCAGTATGGATACCCCCAGGTCAATGGGGTCTCGGGTTGCGCCCCCGGTCTGCAAATCAAAGAAGTAAATCTTTCCGTCGGCGGCGGGATAGATGACCTCCACAAAGTTCTCCGCCGTCTTGTATAAATCGGCTACGCCCAAGGTGGGCAGGACATCCGCCCCCCACTTAACCAGCAGAGGCTGTCCCGTCCAGCCCGTACCTGCCATGTCCCCCAGCTTTCCCGTAATACTGCTCCACTTAGCGGTCATGGTCTTCAAGGTGACGGTGGCCGTGCCGTAAGCGCCGCCGCTTCTATAGCTGTTCCCCCGGAAGGTGGTAATGCCCTCCGCCGTCACATCCCCCTCACCCAAGGAGGACAGGTACAGGGAGCGGGGGCTGGATGTGTAGATCTCGCTCTCGTTGTTCAAGCGCACTTCGGAGGATAGGCCGCTTTTACTGCTGCCGGACACGGTATAGGTCATGGTTTTGTCCAGAGGCAGCAGTGCCGCCGTTCCCACGGGAGCAGGCGTAATTTCCGGCGCCGCCGTGGCGTTGGGATCCGCCGTGGCGCCTACGGGCAGCTCCAAGGTACTGCTGGCCTTGCGCTCCTTGATAAAGTCTGACACCGTATTAACCAGCAGAATAATGCCCACCACCAGCAAAGCCGTAACCAGCAGGAACAGGAAAAATCTCGGTTGAAAGGTGCGTCGAATTTTATTGCTCACAGGTATACACCCCTCCATTCTGAGTAAGAGTATACCGTTTTTTGATGGGCTCTGGCAATGAATGGAAAGTAAAGGAATCGTAAAGGAATCGTGAACAAGCCCCCTTTCATCCCTTTTTTCGGGAATATTCAGCGAAAAAAAGATGAAATAGGGAAAAAGAGCGAAAAAAATGCTTCTTTTGCCCGAAGGTAAAGAAGCAAAAAAGCCGTTTATGAGAGCGGCAGACGCTTTTGCAGGATGCCCCCCAGCAAGCCCACCAGCGCCCCGGAAAGGGTTCCCGTAAGCACCAGCACGGGGAGGTAGCCCAGTATGGTGGGGGTATCCAGCACCAGCACCGCCACCAGCACCTGCCCCAGATTGTGGAGCACACCCCCTGCGCCGCTGACCCCTATAGAGGAAAAGCGGTCGGTTTTCTTCAGCAATGCCATGCCGAAAAAGCTCATAAGGGCCCCGGCCAAGCCGTAAAGAAAGCTCATGCCCGTCCCAAAAAGCAGGGAGGACAAAATCAGCCGCAGAAGGGACAGCCCCAAGGCCGCCCACGTCCCCGCCCCGTACAGGGCAAGCACCACGGCAATGTTCCCCAGCCCAATCTTAATCCCCGGCACGGCGGTTAAGGGGGGCAACAGGCTCTCCACGTAGCTTAGCACCAGCGCCAAGGCGCACAGCAGTGCCAACGTGGTCAATTTCTTCGTCTTCATGGGCATTTCTCAGTGGGTGTAGGCATCGGGGGCGTCGTCCTTGTCCCCTTCAATGGTGACGGTGAGCTTGTGGGGCAGGCAGGTTAGGGTCTCCCCCGTGCGGCTGATGCGCCCCTCCCGCAAGCACAGGCCGTGGGGGCAGTCGGCCTCCTCCATATACGCCTGTCCGTCTTGGATGACAAGCAGGTTGTACCCTCCTTCGCTTTCAATGGGGATGCGGGCGGCCGTACCCAAGGGGAAACGCCCCAGCACCTCCCCTTCCAGACGCACCACGGCTACGGTGCCCGGGGTCTCAAGAAGGCACTTTGCTCCCAAAGCCAAAACGGCCAGCCCCAGACAGCAGGCAAGGAGCCATATATCCCCCCGCCGCTTTCGGTTCTGACCGTTTTCAGGTTTCATGTTATATGGGTTCCTCTCTTACGCCTCTTCCTTCACATACCGGTGAATGCCGGAGAAGTCGGAGATTTTGATGCAGCCCACGGGGCAGTTCATGGCGCACAGGTGGCAGTTGGTGCACTTGCTGTAGTCGATAACCGCCAGGTTGTTCTCCACCTTGATGGCCCCTGCAGGGCAGTTGCGCTCGCACTTTTTACAGCCGATGCAAGCATTTTTGCAGGCCTTGCGGGCAAAGGCGCCCTTGTCGTGGTTGGAGCAGGTGACCACCACCCGGCTTACGTCGGGGAACAGGTCAATGAGATGATTGGGGCAAGTGCGGGTGCAGATGCCGCAACCCGTACACTTGCTGCTGTCCACCTTGGCAATGCCGTCCACAATGTGAATGGCTTCGTTGGGGCAGGCCTTGACGCAGTCGCCCAGCCCTGCGCACTTATATACGCACATACCCTTGCCGCCGAAGAGCATCTTGGCGGCAGCGCAGGTCTGAATGCCTTCGTAGGCGCACTTATCGGTTTCGGTGAAGTTGTCTCCGCAGCAATGCACCACGGCTACCTGCTCCACCACATCCTCAAAGGGCTTGTCCAGAGCATCTGCCAAAGCGTGGGCGGCGCCGTCAGCACCGGGCACGCACAGGTTGATTCGATCCTCCAGCCCGTCCACCAGTGCCTGAGCATAGCCGTCGCAGCCGGCATACCCGCAGGCACCGCAGTTGGCGCCGGGAAGGCACTCCCGAATCTTGGGGAAGCGCTCGTCCTCTTTCACGGCCATATACTTGGCGGCCAGCACCAGAATCAATGCGGCCACGGCGCCTACGGCCCCCAGCATCAGGATTGCAATCAATACAGGATTCATAGTATTTTCCTCCTCTTGCCGCTCTTAGCCGAACAGATGCTCGGCCATGCCCGTAAAGCCCATGAAGGTGATGCTGGTCAGAGCCGCCGCCACCAGGGTGATGGGGAGGCCTTCGAAGCACTTGGGGGGCTTGGCATGCTCCAAAGACTTGCGCACGCCGCAGAAGAGCACCATGGCAAGGCCGAAGCCCACGCCGGCGGAGAAGCCGTCCACACAGCTCTCCAAGAAGCCGTAGCTGTTCTCAATGTTCAAAAGGGTGACCGCCAGCACGGCGCAGTTGGTGGTGATCAGGGGCAGATAGATGCCCAGGGAGTTGTACAGGGGCTTAATGAACCGCTTGAGGACGATTTCCACAAGCTGTACCAAAGCCGCAATGACCAGAATGAACATAATGGTCTGCAGATACTCCAGCCCAAAGGGCACCAGCAAAAACCGGTTGAGCACCCAGGTGGCGGCAGAGGCCATGGTCATAACAAAGATGACCGCTCCGCTCATGCCCAAAGAGGAGTCCAGATTCTTGGACACTCCCAGGAAGGGGCAGATGGCGATGAACTGCACCAGCACATAGTTCTGGGTCAGCACCATGGTGAAGAAGATGGTCAGCAGTTTAATCATCATTTGCTTTCAGCCTCCTTTTTGTCGCATTTTTCGGCCATGGCGCAGCCGGCGCATCCGCCGCCGCACTTAAGCTCGGGCTTGAACTTTTTGCCGCTGGCCGTCAGCGCCGCCGTCAAAAGAGCCATCCAGAGGCCGAAGGTGAAGAAGCCGCCGGGGGTCTGGGTCATAACGCCGATCTGATAGCCCTCGGGAATGATGCGGTAGCCCAGCAAGGTGCCGCTGCCCAGAAGCTCTCTGAAAACAGCCATGGAGGCAAGAACCATGGTGTAGCCAAGGCCCATGCCCAAGCCGTCAAAGAGGCTCTCGATGACGTTGTGCTTGCTGGCGAACATCTCCGCCCGCCCCAGCACGATGCAGTTGACCACGATGAGGGGGAGGAAGATGCCCAGACTATCGTACAGGGACTTCATATAGGCTTCCAGCACCATCTGCACCACGGTCACAAAGGATGCGATGACCACGATGTAGCAGGGGATGCGGATCTTGTCAGGAATGATTTTTCTCAGAGCGGAGATAACCACGTTGGAGCCCACCAGCACGAAAGTCAGTGCGGCGCCCATGCCAAGGCTTCCCGAGACGGTAACGGAGACCGCCAGCACGGAACAGCAGCCCAGCACCAGCTTTAATACCGGGTTCTCCTTAAACAGGCCGTTTACAAATATCTTCCAAAGGTTTTTCATGGCTTAGTTGCCTCCTTCCATAGCCTTGATGGCTTCAAAGGCCTTGAGCGCATTCTCTACGGAAACTTTCACGGCCTTGCTGGAGAAGGTGGCCCCGGTGATGGTGTCCACACTCAGGCTGTCCTTGTCCTGCCCCAAGAACTTGTCCGTATACTCCGTCTTGGCGGTTTTGGAGCCGATGCCCTGGGTTTCGGTGGATGCGTCCACCTTCATGTTGAGGATTTTCCCCTCCGCATCTACGCCCAAGGTCACCACCACGTCTCCGCCGTAGCCCTTTGCAGAAGCGGTGAACACATAGCCGGAGCCCCCGGCATCCCGGTAAGCGGAGTCAATGCCCCAGCTTTCCTCGCAGGGAATCTCTTCAAACTCCGTGGCATTGGGGAGTACGGCCTTGCGGGTCTGCTCCGCTTCAATGCGGGCGTTCTCATCAATAATGGGCTTGGTGGCCTCGTTGGTCAGCGCCAAAACCCCAGCAGCCACCACGCAGATAATCACCAGCACCAGAAAGGGCTTTACGATTTCCTGAAAAAATTCTTTTTTCATTTTTTGTATATCCCTCCGAAGGCTTTCGTTCTTGTCCAGCCGTTGATGTAGGGCACCAGCAAATTCATCAGCAGAATGGCGAAGGTAACGCCCTCAGCGGCATTGGCAAAACAGCGGATGGCGGCGGTCAAGAAGCCGCAGCCCACGCCGAAAATCACCTTGCCCCAATCGGTAATGGGGGTGGTCACATAGTCCGTGGCCATGAAGATGGAGGTCATCATCAGGCCGCCGGCAAAGAGGCTGAGCACCGGGTTGGGGCTGCCGAAGAGCCAGCTAAAGAGCAGGGTGCTGCCCATGAAGCACAGGGGGATGATGGGCTTGATAATGCCCCGCACCACCAGATAGATGCCGCCGATAAGCAGTGCCAGCACGCAGGTTTCGCCGATGACGCCTCCGTGCTGTCCCAAGAACAGGGTCATGAAGTCTGCCCCGGAGAGCTTGTCCATAACGGCCAGAGGGGTAGCGGAGGTGAGGGCATCTATTTGAGATACCTCACAGGCGTACTCCGTCATGGTCTGGGGGAAGGAGAACATGAGGCACACACGGCCCACAAGGGCGGGGTTTACGAAGTTGCAGCCAAGGCCGCCGAAGAGCTCCTTGACCAAAAGGATGGCGATGACATCCCCTACCAGAAGCTGCCAGATGGGCATATTCACGGGGACGGACAGTCCCAGCAGCATGCCCGTGACCACGGCGGACAGATCCCCGATGGTAGACTTTTGCTTGCGCAGACGGCACCAGAGGTACTCCAGCCCTACGCAGGCGGCCACGGAGACCGCCACCAGCAGCAGGGAGTTCCAGCCGAAGATGGCGATGGCGGCGATGAGGGCAGGGCACAGAGCTATGCACACGTTCCCCATAATGGAGCGGGTGTCCTGCTTACTGCGGATGTGAGGGGAGATGCTCAGGATCAGTTGTTTCATTTGTTCTCCTCCTTCTCTTTCTTGGCCAGCAGTTCCTGACGGGCTTTTTCCTGCTCGGCCTCCTGCTTTTTCTTGTTCTGCCAATCCCGCAGCATGCCCTTGGCCAGCTTGTTCACCTGCACCAAAGGCCGGTGAGCGGGGCAGATAAAGGCACAGCAGCCGCACTCCATGCACACGTTGACCTTCAAGGCCTGCAG
>CAYUHW010000007.1:0-17018 GCA_964444605.1 uncultured Christensenella sp.
AAAAAAACCATTCTTTCTCATTAGCTGTTTGGGTAGCAATGAGCCGCTTTTTGACGAAGGCTTTTAGAGAGGCGCACTTTTTCTGGGCCATGGCTTCGCCCAAATAGGCCTGGGCGTTCTCCGCGTCGCTGTTCAGCACCTCTTCAAAGAAGTTGGTGGCCTTGTCCCACTCTCCGTCCTCCAGGGCCATGATGCCCCGCTTCAGCAGAGCGTCGGTTTTGCTGTTGTCGGCGCTGAACGTGACTTTTTCCTGAATGATTGCAGACTGGGGAGTTTCCGCCTCCAGCACTTTCTTAACCCCGCGCAAAAGATCCTGCATGAAGCCGATTTTGCTCATGTCCTGACTTTGGAGGGCGGAGAGCTCGTCGGGGAGGTCATAGGGATCCATATCCCGGTAGCAGGGGATGAGCAGACGCTTTCTGTCTGCGGCCATAAGGGACAAATAGCGGCTCCACTCGTTTTTCACCCAGACGGCGTTGAAGTATTCGAGCTTGCTGCCGATGACCACCATGACCTTGGCGGAGTTGAGGGCAGCGAAAATATAGGGCTCGTACTGCTGTCCCAGTTTGTCCTCCAAAGTGATGCGGGAGAAGAAGACCTTGTAGCCCGCATCCGTAAGGCCGTAGTACACATCCTGGGCCCACTGGGAGTCCCGGGTTCTGCGGCCGGTTTCATCGGTTTCCTTATAGCAGATGAACACATCGTAGGGTTTTTCGTTGGCGGAGATGGCCAGAATGCCCCTTTGGATTTCGGCAATCTCGGCGGCCTGAGCTTCGTACAGGCGGCGGCTTTCCGTATCGGGCGCGTTTTCCACGGCGGCCTGATAGTCGGCATCTGCCAGCACGGAGGCTACCTGCACCCGGTGGCAGGTAGGGATGCGGCGCTTGGTGGCAGGATCCTCTACATACTCAATGCCGTAGCGGCTGAGGACGGCGCCCCAGTGGGCTTCGGCGTCGGTGTTGTCCTGCTCCAGAATCTTTTCATAGGCAGACAGAGCCTTGTCGAACTCGCACTGACGGCGGAAGTGGTTGGCACGGTTGTAGCGGTTCAGCTTCTGCTCATCCTCGGCTTTGGGGATAGTGGAGGTGCTGCCGCAGTACTCGCAGGTTCCGTAGGTGGCGCCGGGGGTGAATTGAATGTCGCCGCCGCACATTTTGCATTTGATAACAGCCATACATAGTCTCCTTTTCAAAATTCCTTTGATGTAAACGCATCCTCTACTTTTGAATGAAAAATAGAGGGAAAATCTACTATTGCCTTATTATACGACAAATCCTCTCCCTATTTCAATGGGAATCTGCATATTTGCGTGTCTTTTATGTTTTTTAAAAAGGTTCTTTTTCTGCTCGCAGGTTTTTGCTTTGGGGTCGGTTGAAAAATCCGTTTGCCTGTGGTATACTTTATTTTATTATGGAGAGAAACACCTTTGCGGGACAGCCCGTAACAAAAGTGGATAAGCGTTCCCCTGCAGACAAGGCCGGTTTGCGTCCGGGGGATGTATTGCTGCGCATCAATGGGGAAGAGGTGCGGGATCTGGTGGACTACGAAGCCCTCACCGCCTGCAGAGAGCTGGAGCTTGCCTATTTGCGGGGCGGGGTTGAGGAAACGTGCCTGGTCCGCAAGGGGGAGTATGCGCCTTTGGGGCTGTGCTTTGAAACCAGCCTGATGGACAGGATGCAGACCTGCCGCAACAGGTGCGTGTTCTGCTTCATCGACCAAATGCCCAAGGGCATCCGCAGTTCCCTGAACGTGAAGGACGATGACTGGCGCATGTCCTTTATCTTCGGGAACTATGTGTCCTTGACCAATGTGGGAGAGGAGGAGTTTCAGCGGATTCTCAAGCGGCGCATCAGCCCCTTGTACGTGTCCGTCCACGCCACCGACCCGGCTACCCGCTGCACCATGATGCACAATCCCACGGCGGGCACCATTATGGAGCGGTTGCGGGCTCTTGCCGAGGCGGAGCTGGTTTTCCACACTCAGGTGGTTCTCTGCCCGGGCTTAAACGACGGGAAGATTTTGGAAAAGACCCTGCAGGATCTAAAGGGGCTGTGGCCTTGGTGCCGCTCCCTGGCCATTGTGCCTGTGGGGCTGACCAAGTTCCGTCAGGGGCTGTACCCTCTGCGGGGGTATACGGCGGAGGAAGCCAAGGAGATTGTCCGCTGGGGCAAGGAGGTTACGGAAACCTGCCGCAGGGAGCTGGGGGACGATTTCTGCTTCCTTTCCGATGAGTGGTACACCACCGCCGAGGTGCCCTTGCCGCCCTGCGAGGAGTACGGGGAGTTTCCTCAGTTAGAGAACGGTGTGGGACTGCTGCGGTTCTTTGAGCGGGACTTTTTGGAGGCGCTGGAGGAAAAGACGCCACTGTCTGCTCCCAAAACCGTCACCGTGGCAGGGGGCGTAGCGGCCAACGGCTTTTTTAAGGAACTGCTGAAAAAGCTGGAGGCATACAACCTCTTTGTACACTGCGTTCCTGTGCCCAACAAGTTTTTCGGCGGCAACGTCCACGTAGGGGGCTTGGTGACGGGAAGCGATCTTATGGACTGCTTTGGGGACAAGTGCCCCGAGACACTGCTGATTCCCCGAAACATGCTGCGGGAGATTCAGGATGTATTTTTGGACGGCATGACGGTGCAGGAGGTGGAGCAGGCTCTGCACACCCGGCTGGTGCCCTTTCGGGACGGCTTTGAACTGATTGATATTTTATTTGGAGACTGATAAACCATGAGCAAACCCCTTGTGGCCATAGTGGGCCGTCCCAATGTGGGAAAAAGCACTTTATTCAACCGCCTCATCGGGCGGCGCCTTGCCATTGTGGAGGACACCCCCGGCGTCACCCGGGACAGAATCTATGCGGATGCCCAGTGGCTGACACATACCTTTACCCTTATCGACACCGGCGGCATTGAGCCGGACAATGAGGACATCATCGCCCAGCAGATGCGCCGTCAGGCGGAGCTGGCCATTGAAACGGCGGATGTCATTCTCTTTTTGACCGACGGGCGGGAGGGCCTTACCGCCGCCGACGAAGAGGTAGCCGCCATGCTCCGCAAGAGCAACAAGCCCGTGGTGCTGGCGGTAAACAAGCTGGATGCCCCCAAGTACCATGAGGCCGTGTACGATTTTTATAATCTGGGTCTGGGAGATCCCATCATCGTCTCCTCCGGGCAGGGCATCGGCTTGGGTGATTTGCTGGATGCCGTGTGCGCAGACTTCCCCAAGGAGGAAGCGGAGGAGGAGAACAAGCCCCTGAACATCGCTTTGGTGGGCAAGCCCAACGTGGGCAAAAGCTCTCTGGTCAACGCCCTGCTGGGAGAGGAGCGGTGCATCGTCTCCAATATCCCCGGCACCACCCGGGACGCCATCGACACGCCCTTTAGCGTGGACGGACAGGACTATGTGCTGGTGGACACCGCCGGCATCCGCCGCAAGCGGGCGGTAAACGATGCCACCATTGAACGCTACAGCGTCATCCGCTCTCTGGCCGCCGTGCGCCGTGCGGACGTGGTGCTCATTGTCTGCGATGCGGAGCAGGGGCTGTCGGAGCAGGATGTGAAGATTGCCGGCTATGTCCACGAGGAGGGTAAGGCCTCCGTGATGCTGGTGAACAAGTGGGACTTGATTGAAAAGGACACCCACACCATGGACAAGTTTAAGAAGGATATGCAGACGGACTTGGCTTTTATGGACTATGTACCCTTCCTGTTTATCTCTGCCAAAACCGGTCAGCGGGTGCAGAAGGTGCTGGAGTGCGCCAGAAGGAGCTATGAGCAGTCCATCCGCCGCATTACCACCGGCACCCTCAACGATGTGGTCAACGAGGCCATTGCCATGACGGAGCCCCCGGCCATGTCCGGCAAGCGGCTGAAGATTTACTACGCCACCCAGGTGTCCATTCAGCCTCCCACCTTCGTTATCTTTGTCAACGATGAGAAACTGGTGCATTTCTCCTACAAGCGGTACATGGAGAACTACTTCAGAAAGACCTTTGGCTTTGAAGGCACCCCCATGCGGCTGTATTTTAGAAACAGGAGACAGGATTGATGCAGTTTTTTGAATCGGTAAACGTACAGACCATAGCCCTGTGCGCCGTAATCGGCTATCTGTTGGGAAACATCCAGTGGGCCATTCTGCTGAGCAAGTTTATTCTGAAGGACGACGTGCGCACCCACGGCAGCGGCAACCCCGGGGCTACCAACATGACCCGCACCTTCGGCACCAAGTGGGGGGTGGTCACCTTTGCAGGGGATGCCCTCAAATGCATTCTGGCTGTACTGCTGGGGCGCTGGATGGCTTCTGCTTGGGGGCTGGTCAACGCAGATGCCGCCATGGGCATCCAAGTCGGGGGCTATATCGGCGGCGCCTTTGCGGTGCTGGGGCATTGCTACCCGGTCTTCTTCCGCTTTAAGGGGGGGAAGGGCTCAGCCTGCACCTTCGCCTTTATGTGGATCAACTTCCCTCTGGGAGCGGCGGTGGTGGCGGCCTTTGCCGTGCTGGTGTATCTGTTCTCCAAAAAGATTAGCCTCGTATCCCTGACGGCGGCGGCGCTGTTTACAATCCTTTCGCTGGTGGCCTTGTCCGCCAAGCCCTGGCTGTGGCTGTTCTCCCTGATGTGCCTTGCCTTGGTGGTCATACGGCACAAGGACAACATCAAACGCCTCATTGCCGGCACCGAAAGCACCATAGACTATTAACAAAATGCCCCCTGCACGGGGGCTTTTCTTATGCTTCGGCCTGCTCCTTAAGACGGGCGAGGGCACGCTTTTCCAAGCGGCTGATCTGCACCTGAGACAGGGAGAGCCGCCGTCCCGTTTCCTTTTGGGAGAGTCCCTTAAAAAAGCGCAGGTACAGCACCTGCCGCTGAGAAGGGGGGAGGGTGCATAAAAGCTCCTTGAGCAGTACCCGCCCCAAGGCTTTTTCCTCGCACCCCGTCTCTTCTTGGGGCAAAAGCTCCTCCAGAGAAGCCCCCTCCTCCTCCACGGGGGCGTTGAGGGACAGGGGACGTTCCCGGCTCATGAGGGCGGCGGCCGCATCCTCCGGGGAGGTATGAAGAAGTTCGGCCAGACGGCTTAAGGGCATGTCCCCCTGCTGTTGGCGGATTTTTTCTGCCCGAAGGCCCAGGGACTGTATTTCACGGGTGTAATGGACGGGGCCGTGATCCCGCAGGTGACACTTGATTTCCCCCGCCATCAGGGGGACGGCGTAGGTAGAAAAGCACAGCCCCCGCTCCGTATCAAAGCGGCGGAGGGCCTTTATAAGCCCCAGCGCCGCCAACTGCACCAAATCCTCCTCCTCCAAGCCGCAGTGGACATAGCGGCGGGCCACGGCGCGGCACAGGGGCAGGTGCTCCTGCACCAGCGATTCCTCCAGCTCCCTTTGCCCCTGCTGCAAAGCCCGCACCCGGGCGCAAAAGTCCTCCATAGAGCTCCCCTTACGGGTCAAACGTCAGTCCCATGGTCTTCTCCATGGTGACGGTGGTGCCCTCCCTGGGGTGGGAGAGGACGGTGATTTTGTCCGTAAAGGCTTCCATGACGGAGAAGCCCATGCCGCTGCGCTCCAGTTCCGGCTTGCTGGTGTAGAAGGGGCGGCGGGCCAGTTCCACATCCTCAATGCCGCACCCCGTATCCCGCACGATGACGGTAATGGTGCGCTCCCGCTTTTCGCACCGCAGGAACACCTGTCCTGTGGGGCGGTTGTCGTAGGCGTGGATGATGGCGTTGGTGACGGCTTCGCTGACTGCCGTCCTCAAATCGCTAAGCTCGTCCAAGGTGGGGTTCAAAGAGGCGGCGAAGGCGGCCACGGCACTGCGGGCAAAGCCTTCGTTTATTGAGAGACTGGGAAAACGCAATTCCATCCAGTTATCCATACTTGCCTCCCTTACTGCCTGTCCACAATGGCGTAGAGGCCGGACATGCGGAATATGCGGTCGATGGCCGAGGACATGCCGCAGACGGTGAGCTTGCCGCCCCGCAGGCTTAAGATGCGGTACCGCCCCAGAATGACCCCCAGCCCGGCACTGTCCATAAAGGTGATGCCGGAGAGATCCAAGGTCAGATCCCGCACGGTGACGTCGTGAAGCATGGTGTCCAGCATGTTTCTTGCCTGCTCGGCGCTGTGATGATCCAGCTCCCCGCAGAGCCGGGCGGTCATGCGGGGACCTTTTTTGTTTGCGTGTATTTCCATAAAAACGCTCCTCAAAGTGATGGGTTAAATATTCGGTGCAGAGTTTTTGCATCCTTTGAAGAAACCAAGGTGCTTTTGTCAAATAGGGACAGGCTTTGGCGCATAGGCTTTTGTATGGAAAGGATGAGGAGAAAAAATGTGATGAGAGTCCTGCCGGCCTTGGCCGTAGGGCTGTATCTATTGCTCATGCCCCCGGTGCTTTCTAAGGGGCGGGGGGAGAATTTTTACCGCCAAAACCGTATGGGGGAAGAAATTACCTATGAAGGCACCTTTGTCCTCTACCATGTGGCACGGGAAAAGACCTTTCAGGGGAGCGTAACCAAGTTTTTAAAGACCCTGGCGGAGGGCTTTGAAAAGACTCGCTACGGCTTGCGCATAGAGGTCGTGGGCATGGGAGAGGAGGACTTTTTGGAGCGGCTTAGCATGGGACGGGAGCCGGATCTGGTGTCCTTCTTTTCGGGACAGCTTCCCGAGGAACAGCTTCGCAGTATGGACTGGGGGACTCTTCCCGCCCTGCGGCCGGGGCTGAAGGCGGGCGAGTATGCCTGTCCCTGGCTCTTCTCCGGATATGTGTACTCCGCCCCCGCCTTAGAAGAGGGGGAGAAGGTGCAGGGGGAGGGAGTGTACCTTACCCCTATAGCGGGTGCCTATTACGGACTGCAGGGAGGGGGCAAAAGAGCGGAGGACTATGCCGCCGGGAAGACGGAGGGCGGTCTGACGGATTTGCGTGCCTACGGGGACCTGCTTCGAGGGGAGAAGGCAGGGGCGTGGGCGGCGGCACCCTGCGGAAACTTTACGGATCAGGTGTGTTACATGGGGGTCTTTCGGCGGGGACGGGAAGGAAGCGAACAGTGCCTGCAGGCCTTTATGCACTACATTCTGGGGGAAAAATCTCAGGGGGCTCTAAGCGCTCTGGGTGCCTTCTCCGTGCTGGAGCAGGGCTGGGGCAGTTTCTCCGCGGCATCCGAGGTTTTATCCAAGGCAGATTGTGCCTATGAGACAGTGGTCTGTCCCGATCCCTTTTTGTACTATGCCCACAAAAGCGCCCTATTGGAGGAGGCAGAGGGCGCCCTTGCAGGGGAAACGGGAGCAGAAAAACGTTTTTTTGAAAGGCTTCATGTTGTAATCACGGAATAGATTTGGTATACTGATACCATGGTATATAATAGGGAAGCATGCAGAAGTGCCCTCTGCGCTTTAGGGGCAAAGGAAAACGTATCTTTGAAGCAGCTCACCACCTTTAAGGTGGGTGGGACGGTTGCCTTTATGTTGGAGAGCGGGGAGGAAGCCTCCTTGCTCAAGGCACTGGAGGTATGCCGCACCTACCGTCTCCCCTGCGCCCTGCTGGGCAACGGCAGCAACGTGCTGGCAGGCGACGAGGGCTTTGAGGGGCTGATTTTGAAGATTACAGGGGGAGAGCCTGCTTTCGAGGGCTGTCGGGTGCGGGTCTCGGCGGGCTATTCTCTCACAGCCTTGGCACGGGAGTCTTTGCGGCGGGGATACAAGGGTTTGGAGCGGCTGTGCGGCATTCCCGGCACCGTGGGCGGGGCTGTGGCCATGAACGCAGGGGCCTACGGCGGACAGATTCTGGACGTACTGCGGCGGGTGAAGGTGTGCCGTCAGGGAGAGATTCTCTGGGAAGAAGTAAAACCCGAGGACTTTGGCTACCGCAAGAGCCCCTATATTTGGCCCAAGACCATGGTGCTGGAGGCGGAACTGGAATTGAGCTTAGATGACGGCAGTGCCAAGGAAATCATGGAAAACTGCACCAAGGCACGGCGGGAGAAACAGCCCTTGGAGTATCCCTCCGCAGGGAGCTATTTTAAGCGGCCTCAGGGATATTTTGCCGGGGCGCTTATTGAGCAGTGCGGCCTAAAGGGGGCACGGGTGGGAGACGCTCGGGTGTCCCCCAAGCATGCAGGCTTTTTAATCAACCAGGGCAGTGCCTCCTATGAGGAGGTGCGGGCCTTGGAAAGGCTGGTCTGCAAAGAGGTACTGGAGCAGACCGGAGTCACTCTGGAACGGGAAGTACGGCTTTTGGAGGAGACGGCGTGTATCTTTTAATCGTCACCGGCATGAGCGGAGCCGGGAAATCCACCGCTCTCAAGGCCTTGGAGGAACTGGGGTACTATTGCGTGGACAACCTGCCCAGCAGTATGCTCTTGGACTTCCAGCACATGTGCGAGAGGGCCAACCCGCCTATTCAGAAAGCGGCGGTGACGGTGGACGGGCGGGAGAGCCTGCTGAACACGGGTTTCCTGGAGGCCATTGGCTGGATGGACAGGCTGACCTGTCCCCACGAGGTGCTGTTCTTGGATGCACGGGACGATGTACTGCGGGAGCGGTACAATGAGCTCCGCCGCCGCCACCCTTTGGGAGAGAACGGGGAGCCGGAAAGCGGCGTGCGGCTGGAGCGGGAGTATCTGCAGGAACTGCGCTCCCGGGCGGACTATGTGGTGGACACCTCCGGCATCAAGGCACGGCGGTTTCCCCAGCTTATAAAAAAACTTTTGCCGGAGATGGACGGCATGGCCACCAGCGTCATCCTCTGCAGTTTCGGCTACAAGCGGGGGGTGCCCGTGGATGCGGATTTGGTCTTTGACATGCGCTTTGCGGAGAATCCCTACTATGTGCCGGAACTGCGGCTTCTCAGCGGGCTGGACGCCCCTGTGGCGGAGTTTATCGGCCGCCAGCCCTATGTAAATGAATTTTTGGACAAGGTCAGCGACCTGATTCTTCAGACCCTGCCCCTGTATCAACAGCAGGAGAAGAGCATTTTGCGCATCGGCTTCGGGTGTACGGGGGGACGGCATCGGTCGGTCTATGCCGCCGAAGGCTGTGCAAAGCGTCTGCGGGAGGCAGGGATTCCCGTGCGGCTGTATCACCGGGACTTCCATGAGGAGCAGGAGGAACTGGAAAGCAGGATGAGGCCTCTATGAGCTTTGCGTCCCGTATAAAAGAAGAAGTGGTGCGTCAGCGGGTAAAGGAGCCTGAGCAGAAGCTGTCCCAGCTTTCCGGGCTGACCTTTGCCTGCGGGAGCTTGCAGTTGGGGCGAAAGATGGGGCTTTTGTACCGCACGGAAAACGGTGAGGTGGCAAAGCACATTGCTTCCCTATCTTCGTCACTCTATAAGAGCCTGGAGATTTTGGTGGAGAAGGCGGAGCAGCAGCACCGCAAGACGCCCCTGTACACCGTGAATTTGCAGGGGGATGGGCTAAGAAGCCTGCTTCTTGGCACCGGGGTCATGGAGGAGGACGCTGACGGGGCTTTGAGCCTGCAGGACGGGATTCCCAAGAGCCTGATTTCCAATGAAGAAGGGCAAAGAGCCTTTGTGCGGGGGTGCTTTTTGGGCTGCGGCACATGTACGGATCCAAGGGGGGAATACCACCTGGAGTTGGTGTGCCCCACAGAGTTTTTTGCCAAGGGGCTTTTAATTTTGCTGGAGGGCTTCGGCCTCCAGTGCGCCGTCACCTTGCGGCGGAACCGCTTTGTGGTCTATTTAAAGGGCGGAGACGATATTACGGGCTTTCTTGCCCTTATCGGCTCCAGCGGTGCGGCGCTGGATTTAGAGAACGTGCGGGCGGAGAAGGAGACCAGAAACTACGTCAACCGCACCACCAACTGCGAGTATGCAAACTTGGATAAGCTGGTGGCGGCTTCCGTAAAACAGCAGCGGGCGGTGGAGATCATCCTCCGCTACGGACACTTTGACAAGCTCCCTGCCGCCTTGCGGGAGGCGGCGGAACTGAGGCTTAACTATCCCGATGCTTCTTTGCAGGAGCTGGCGGATATGGCGGATGTACGCAAGTCGGGAATGAACCACCGGCTGCAGAGAATTATAGAATATGCCGAGGACTTGGAAAGCGGTCTGAGGCAGTAGTACAGGGAGGCAGTATGGAGCAGTACACGGCGTTTTCCGCCTGGTACGATAAGATGATGGGCGGGGTGGAGTATGACGGCTGGAGCCGGTACTTGATGACCCTGCTGGATAGAAGCGGCGCCAAAAAGGTGGCCGAGTGCGCCTGCGGTACGGGGAATATTACCTGGCGGCTTGCAAAGCAGGGCTACGAGGTCACGGGGCTGGATCTTTCTGAGGACATGCTGCTGGTGGCACGGGAGAAGCTGAGAAAGATGGGCCTGCGCTGTCCCTTTGTGTGCGAAGATATGCGGGATTTGTCTTTGCATAAGCCCGTAGACGCCGTCATTGCCGCTTGCGACGGGGTGAACTATGTAACCGAGGGGGCGGAAGACTTCTTTGCCGCCGCCTACAGGGCTTTAAAACCCGGAGGCGTACTGCTCTTTGACGTGTCCAGCGCCTATAAGCTCTCCAAAATTCTGGGGGGACGCACCTTCGGAGATACGGGGGAGGACTGGGGCTATATCTGGGAGAACGTGTTTGACGAAGAGAGCGCCCTGTTGGAAATGGAACTGACCTGCTTTATTAAGGAGGGCAGTCACTACAACCGCTTTGAAGAAACCCATCTTCAGCGGGCATACACTCAGGAGGAATTGACCGCCGCCTTGAAAAAGGCGGGGTTTGAACGGGTGGAGGTTTATGAGGCCTTCACTATGGAGCCTCCCAAAGAGAACACGGAGCGGCTGCAGTTTGCCGCCTACCGTGGCTGAGAGGCCGTATACAGCAGAAAGGAAGTGCAGAGTATGCAAAAGGACAGTATTATCAGAGGCATGCTGGGGGAAAACACCCTGCGTTTTAGCGCCGTCTCCGGGCGGGAGCTGGTGGCGGAGGCACGGAAAATTCACGGGCTCAGCCGTACGGGCAGCGCCGCTTTGGGGCGTCAGTTGCTGATGACCGCATTGCTCAGCAGTGATTTAAAGAACAGGGGGGACTCCGTCACCACCATTCTCTCCGGCAACGGGGCAGGGGGGAACATGGTCTGCACGGGACGCTTTGGGGGACTGGTCAAGGGCTATGCCGCCAATCCTCAGGCAGAGCTTCCTCCCGCTCCCAACGGAAAGCTCTTTGTCAAGGGCTTTGTGGGAGAGACGGGCAAACTCACCGTGGTGCGGGATATGGGGCTGAAGGAGCCCTATGTGGGCACCTGCAATTTGATTTCCGGGGAGATTGCCGAGGACTTTGCCCAGTATCTCACCGTGTCGGAGCAAAAGCCCTCCCTTGTATATCTGGGCGTCCATGAAAACGTGGAGACCGGGGAGATTCTCTCTGCAGGGGGTCTGGTGCTGGAGGCCATGCCCGACTGCCCCGACGGGGACGTGGAGATGGCCTTGAATCTGGCGCCCTTTGTGTCGGACATGGCGTTGCGGCTTCAGGAAGGGGAGGAGCTGAAGGCTATTTTGGGCTCCATTTTCGGCCGCATGGGCATTGTGTATACGGAGGAACTGACCCCTGCCTACTGCTGCGACTGCAGCAGGGAGCGCATGGAACAGGCCCTTATCTCCCTTGGAAAGCAGGAATTGACCGAAATCATTGCAGAGGACGGGCAGGCGGAACTGGTGTGCCACTTCTGCAACAAAAAGTATGCCTTTGATAAGGGGGCACTGGAATCGCTTTTGCAGGAGGCAACGGGACAGGATGTCTGAAGATACCAGAGGCGATATTCTGCAGTTTAAGCGCACCTCCGAATCCTATCTGAGAAAGGCACGCAGGCTCTTGGACAATGGAGATTTGATGGGCGCCTACGGAATGCTGAAAGACGGGGAGAGAAGCTGTCCGGGGGACTGGCAGGCCTTCCGCTTGGCGCAGGCTCACGTGCTCAATCAGATGCAGCGCTTCGAACACAGCCAGCGGGTACTGCTGACCATGATGCCCGCAGAGCAGATGCCCGAGGAGGGGGTCTACGGAGCGGCGGAGAACTTCTTGGCCATGGAGGAATTCGGTGCCGCCCACACCTGCTTGGAACTGTATTTGAAGAAATGGCCGGAGGGTATGTATGCAGGGGCCTGCGCAGATACTCTGAGACTCCTCCACAGCGGCGAGGAGCTGTGCTGGCATTTGGGACTGGAGGAAGGGGAGGACCCTGCCCTCATCGCCCATATCCATTTGGCTAAGGCCATGCATTTTTCCATGCGGGACGAGCAGAGCTTAAACTACCTGCTGGAGGTGGAGAAAAAGTACCCCGACTCCCTGTGGCTGCAGATGGAGATTGCCCTGGATCAGTTCTGCGTAGAGGACTATCAAGGGGCGGAACAGCGGGTGTTCAACATCCTCAAAAGGGACAGAGGCTATGTGCGGGCTCGGTGCCTGCTGGCGCTGATTCGCTTGGGGGAGCATAAGGATCGGGAAGCACGGGAGATGATGGACTCCATTCCCCTGCCCGAAGGCGGCAGTACGGAGGAGCTGGGCACCATGTGCGCCATGCTGTTGGAGATTGGGGACTATGAGCGGGCGGAAAAGTGTGCAGGGATGCTGACGGAGCAGATTCCCTTCGATACCCTGTCCCTCCACGAGGAGGCCTTTGCCAAGGCCATGCTGGGAAAATGGGAGGAAGCCTGCGAGCGGTACACGACCCTTGTGTGCTTGGATCCTCGGGATTCCGTGGCTTACTATTATCTGGGCATTCTTCATTTGCACGGGGCGGAAGGAGATGCGGAGCATCTGCGCCGATACTTCAGCACCAACTACGACGTGCCCTATGAGGAAGCCATTCGCCGGTTCAACGATTTAAAGAAATTCGTTTTAGAGAAGCCGGAGGAACTGAAAGAGGCTTGGCAAACCAACAATATTCTGCAGGACGAGGTGTGGTGGGCTCTCTATTCCCCTCTGTTTCAGATGAAGAATCCCATCTTTGCCATGCTGGGCGCCATGGGAGACGTTCGTGCCCATGAACTGCTGACGGACTTCTTGCTGCGCATGGATCAGAGCGATCAGGACAAGCAGATGGCCATTGCCGCCTTAAAGGAAATGGGGGACGAGGGCCCCTACACCATGTATTATGAAGGCGCATGGCGGTACGGCATGGTGAAGACAGTGACCCTGCCGGAGGACTTGCCCTTAAGTTATCGGGATTTGTTCGAGGACTTAGGGGGTATAGAGCAGACATACGGTTTGCCCGAGGGAACGGAGGAGCTGGCCAAACGCTTCTTCTATCACTATGTAAACAACCTGCAGGGAGAGTATCCCCGCATGAATCGGGAGCAGCGGCAGGCCATGCTGGCGGCGCTGGCGTCTATGGCCCTGCACCTTATCAACCAAAAGGAGTATGACACGGAAGACATGGCCGGCCGCTTTGACGTGTCATTGCGGCGGCTGCACAATGCATTGAAGCGGCTGTTGGACTCCGTATCGAATATGGAAGAGAATGAGGAGGAGGATCCTTCATGATTTTTATCGCCACATGCAAGCTGGGGCTGGAAAGCACCGTTGCTTTTGAACTGAAAAAAATGGGGATGCAGAACGTGTCCAGCCGGGACGGCAACGTTTCCTTTGAGGGCACCTATGCCGACATGGCCAAGGCGTTGCTGTATCTGCGGACGGCGGAGCGTCTACTATTGAAAGTGGGCAGCTTTGAAGCCAAATCCTTTGAGGCCCTCTTTGAGGGGGTCAAGGCTTTGGATTTTACGCCCTATCTTCAGCGTGACAGCCGCATTCATGTCAACGGCAAGAGCGCAAAGAGCACTCTTTTCTCCGTATCCGACTGCCAGAGCATTGCCAAAAAGGCCATTGTGGAGAATTTGAAGGCGGCCTATCATACCCCCATTATCCCCGAGACCGGGGCGGAGGTCATTGTGGAGATCGGCCTTCTGCGGGACGAGGTTACCGTAGCCTTGGACTGCTGCGGGGCGGGGCTCTCTCGGCGGGGCTACCGCACCTACAACGTGGCGGCGCCTTTAGCAGAGACTTTGGGGGCGGCCCTGGTGCTGCTGTCCCGGTACTGGCCGGACACGCCTTTGATTGACCCCATGTGCGGCTCGGGCACCATTCCCATTGAGGCGGCCATGATCGGCAACAACATTGCTCCCTCTTTGAATCGGCGGTTCTCGGCGGAGGATTGGCCTTTTATGGAGGACAGAATCTTCCTGCTGGCCAGACAGGAGGCACGGGACTGCGCCCGCCGCGATAAGCTCCCTGTGTACGGCTATGACATGGACGAGCGCAGTGTAGCCCTCAGCCGCATCCACGCCAAAAAGGCGGGGGTAGAGGTAAACTTCTCCGTGCGGAAGGTGCAGGACTTTGAGACCCGCTTTGAAAAGGGAGTTCTGCTGTGCAACCCGCCTTACGGAGAGCGCATGCTGGACAGGGAGCAGACCATGGCGCTTTACGGGGATATGCGGCGGATTTTCGACAGGCTCACCCGCTGGCAGGTGGGTATCATCAGCGGCATGGAGGACTTTGAAAAGGTCTACGGCAAGCGGGCGGACAAGCGCCGCAAGCTCTCCAACGGGGGCATGAAGTGCACCTTCTACCAGTACTTCCCCCAGCGTGAAAAATAAAAACGGAAAATGAGAAAAAAACACTTGCTTTCTGCGCCGAAGTAGTGTATTATATCTCTTGGACGTTGCAGAGATGGCTGAGCTGGTCTAAGGCGCACGACTGGAAATCGTGTATGGCGGGAACGTCATCAAGAGTTCGAATCTCTTTCTCTGCGCCAGAACCTTTGTCTTCGGGCAAAGGTTTTTTGTTATGTTTTTTTCTTGCAGGCAGGGGCGGGGCGGCGGCTTCGCCCCCCGCACGAAAGAGAAGGGCTTTGCCCTTCCGCCGCCCCGCCGCCCTCCCAGGCAATGGATTGCCTCCTTTTATGGAAGAAACGCATTTGACTTATTCCCTCCGTTCCTGTATGATAAAATAAAGAAATTTGGAGCGAACCCATGGAAAAGACAAACAGAGACAAGGACAGGAGCCGCCTGCGAAAATATCTGGGGAAAACCGTGACCATGATTGTGGACAGACCCATAGGCTATGACCATGACGGCCTTGTGTACCCCGTGAACTACGGCTATCTCCCCGGCGTCATGGCGGCGGACGGAGAGGAGCAGGACGTGTACCTGCTGGGGGTGCAGGAGCCCGTGACTCGGTTTACAGGACGCATTGCGGCCATTGTCCACCGAGAGGACGATATAGAGGATAAGCTGGTTATGGTGCCGGAGGGCATGCGCCTGTTTTGCCACGAGATTGAGAACCGGGTGCGCTTTCAGGAGCGTTTTTTCCGTTTTAAGGTGGAAGCAATTTGGGAAAAGAGCTGCGGCGGCTTGGTCTTCCGCCAAAAAGACGGGGACATCGAGTATCTGTGCTTGATGCAGAAGGCCTCCGGAATCTACAGTGCCCCCAAGGGACACATGGAGGGGGAGGAGACCGAAGAAGAAACCGCTCGCCGTGAGATTCTGGAGGAGGCAGGCCTAAGGGTGCAGCTTCTGCCGGACTTTCGGGAAAGGCTGGTATACGCTCCCTTCCCCGGCAAGAAAAAGGAGCTTATTCTGTTTTTGGCTCGTGGAGAGGGCCCCCTTTCTTTGCAGGCGGAGGAAATTTTGTCCGCTTCCTGGCTTCCCCTAAAGGAGGCGTTGACCGTGCTCCATACCGATTATGCCCCGGTGTTGGAGAAGGCGGAGGCCTACTTAAGACAGCGGCCGTACCTTCTTTCTTAATTTCTTGTATTCGTGAGGTGATTTGTAATGGCAGATTTGCAAATGCGTTTCCCCGGTGGTCTGTCTAAGGCTCTGACTTTGAGCTATGACGACGGCGTGGAGCAGGATGCCGGGCTTCTGGACATCATGGAGCGCCACGGGCTAAAGGGGACATTTAATTTAAACAGCGGCATGTTTGCTTCGGAAGGCACCGTGTATCCTGCTGGGCAAATCCACCGCCGCATGACGGAACAGCAGGCCCTTGCCCTCTTTGCCCATTCGGGGCAGGAGGTAGCCATCCACGGCTATGAGCATGGAAACTTTGCTACCCTTCCCACCGCCCAAAGCCTGTGGCAGACCGTGCGGGATAAGGAAAAACTGGAACGGCTTTTCGGCCGCATCATTCGGGGCATGGCCTACCCCTACGGCGCCTACAGCCGGGAGCTTGCTAAAGCTTTGAAAACCTGCGGCATAGCCTATGCCCGCACGGTGAAGTCCACCCATGGCTTTGATATTCCCACGGACTGGCTGACTCTCCCGCCCACCTGCCACCATACGGAGACGGAGTGCATGCCCCTTGCTAAAGCCTTCGTTCAAAGCGAGCCCTACCGTGCCCAGTTATTCTATCTCTGGGGACACAGCTACGAGTTTGAGCGGGACAACAACTGGGGGCTCATGGAAGAGTTCGCCGCCCTTATGGGGGGACGGGAGGACATCTGGTACGCCACAAACATTCAAATTCGGGATTATGTGGAGGCGTGGCGGGGCATGCACAGCAGTGCCGACGGCCGCCGCCTGTACAACCCCGGGATCCTCCCCCTGTGGCTTCTTTGCGACGGGGAGATGCACTGCATAGAAGGCGGAGAGGAACTGGTTCTGTAAAAAGAAAGCATAGAAAAAAGCGGCTTATGCCGCTTTTTTGCTTTGTTATTGCACCTTGGAGCATTCCTTCGCCGTGCGCATTTTTTCTGTCATTCGATCCGTAGTGTACCGAAGCACATCCACAAACTTATCCAGCACATCGGCTCCGTACATGGAGATAATATCCTCCAGAGGGAAGTTTCTTTCATCGTACAGCTTGTGGCATCGGCTCAGTTCCAGCCCTTTTTCCGTAACATACAGCCGCTGGAGCTTGGCATTCTGGGCGTCCGGCTCTCGGCGCAAAAGTCCCTTTCCCTCCAGCTTGGACACAATCTGGGATACGGCGCTTTTGGTGCGGAATGTATCCTCGGCAATCTGGGTAAAGGTGATGCCGGGGCTATCCTCCACATGGGTGACGGTGTGCACCTCTACGGAAG
>CAYUHW010000008.1:0-6905 GCA_964444605.1 uncultured Christensenella sp.
GGATTACACTACTCTCAAACTACCCGCTTACACATCCGCCAGTGTACCCGGTTTTTCTACCATCTTGGATTACACTACTCTCAAACGGGAGGCGAACATATCCGCCTGTACTGGTAGTTTTTCTACCATCTTGGATTACACTACTCTCAAACGGCCATTGTTCTGATATAGTCCAGGTTGGAGTTTTTCTACCATCTTGGATTACACTACTCTCAAACGGGATTTCATACTTGCCAACGCCAGCAAAAGTTTTTCTACCATCTTGGATTACACTACTCTCAAACCCCTTTCTGGATTTCAATTTGTTCTTGATTGTTTTTCTACCATCTTGGATTACACTACTCTCAAACTCTCCTGCGACTATGGCACACACAATCCTTGTTTTTCTACCATCTTGGATTACACTACTCTCAAACCTCAAACCTTAAATCTGCCATTTGTGTGCAGAACCTTCTGTGCGAAGGGGGGGAGAGCAGACCGGCACTACAACCCGGCTGTATCTCAAGCGGTATTTATAGTATAGCACATTTTCTCAGAAAACACAAAGGTCTTTATCGATAATCGTTACATTTTCATCCTCCTCTCCCCCCGGCCGCTGTCTGTCTTCCAAAAGCAGCAGCGGTATCTTTTCATACCGCAGGGCTTTATAGAGCAAGTCCACTTCCTCTTCCGTGAGACAGGCCTTCAGGTTATAAAAAATCACCAGCCTTTTCCCAAACACCCGCTGCTGCAGCTTTGCATATTCCAGCACCTGTTCCGGAAAGTCCAGCAACTGACGATCGATATGAAAATCCATCTGCTTCACAAGAGTCTCGGGAGACTCCATCTCCGAAAAAGCCACTTCAAAGTCAAGCATGGTGCTGATTCCCGCCGCCAGTGCGTTCAGCTCTGCCAAAACAGCCATAAGCTGTTCCCCGTATACCTCTTTTGCTGCCGCCAGGGCCTGCTGGGTCAGTTTTACGGCTATCTTTTTGGCGGCAAAGTCCAGGGCATGGGGGTCCGTTACCAAGGCGGCGTATTTGGAAAATTCCACCGGCATAAACTTTTCTGCCAGCACAAACTCCCCTGCATGCCCGGCTTCCTGCTGCTGTAAGGAAAAAATCATTTTCCGCAGTTCTTTCGGCGCCTCCACCACCAACACGGCGATTTTATCTTCCGTAAAGGCAATGGGTTCGGGCAAAAGGGGGTGAACCAAGGTCATGTTCATAGCTCTACAAACCTTTCATCGCTGTTGATAATGTCTCCCGTACTGCTGCCAACCAGATACTCAATGCGGGCATACTGTTTTTCCGTAATGGTAAGCACCTGCACCAGCCCTTCGGACGGCTTGTTTTTACGCACGGTTTCCATGATGGCGCCGACGGCGGTTTGATTCAGCGCCAACTTGCAGTATACGGACTCCTGCATCATAATGAACCCGTTTTTAATGAGGTGCTTTCGAAAGCGTGTGTACTCCCGCCGGTTCTGCAAAGTCTCCACAGGAAGATCAAAAAAGACAATCACCCGCATAAATCTATAACTCATAGGACGGAAACCGCAGCAAAGACATGTCCTGCTCCTCCAAGGCACTAAAAACGGATTTGGTATACACCCGAATGGCGTTGAGCATGTACTGCTCCCTGCCGTCGATTTTCACCTTTTGGTTGAGAGTTTGCACCACCTCCATCTTTTGCTCATGCTCAAAAACATCCGGAGACATATTATACACCGTTCTGTCTATATACGGACGAAAGGGCTCCATCAAGTCGCTGGCAAGGTTGTAGGGGTTGAACATGTTGTCGTGGAAAATGCCGAGCTGGGTGCAGTAGCCGTTGGAAACAATCTCCCGAGCAAAGGCGGAAAGAAGGATGCCGTAGCCATAGTTCAAAGCGGCATTGATTAGATTGTCGCTGCTTCGGGTGAAGTCCATGCCGAAGAGTCCGTTGAAATAAACCTTGGCGGCATGGCCTTCCCGATTGGTGGCGTCTCCCGGCTGTACCTGTTCGATGTACTCCTGCAAAAGAGTTTTCTCCCTCTCTGCCTCCGGAGGAAGGAGGCTGGCCTGCCCCCGAATCTTGGCACAGACCACCTCCGCCCATAGAGCCTCCTTCATGCTTTGCCGCCATTGCGCCTGGCGGCGGTACTTTAAGCTGGTATCGTGACTGCCATAGAAAGCGGTGAGCATGCCATAAGGGCACCGCCTTTCATCGCAGAAGATGACGTCAATCTTGCGGCGGCTCAGCTCGCACAGCAGATAGGCCGTCAGAGATATAGCGGTGGACTCCAGCATAAGGATGGAGATTTCGCTGAGATGAATCCGCTTGACCTCCTCCCGGCTGCGCACCACCAGATAGTCCATCTTGTAGTCCAGCTTGGCCATGCTGGACACGCACACGATTCGCCAGCTCATGCTCCGCCTCCTTTCACTCCAAGAGGTTGACCTTGTTCTCGTACACCCCGGTGACGGATTGATTGATTAGGTAGGCTGAAGACAGCTTGCTTATATTCATGCTTTTAACTATTATAGATACGCTTCCTTTTTGACAAAGTTCCGTAAAGTTTGTCCATCTGGAATTGCACTGGAAGGACTTCAGTATCTCCAACAGCAGCTTTGCTTGTCCCAGCATAGGCATGGAGGCAAATTTATCCCTGTATGTCTCCATATCCGCACACAGGCTCTTCAGCAAGTCCGCATACACCTTCCGGCGGCTCTTTTCCAAAAACCAATCGTACAAATCCAGATTCCCTTCTTTGGAGAGGCCGTCATATTCCGTTACCGGCAGTTCCGCTTTCTTTTCCGCACACCGCTCGGTATATTTGCCCAAATCCTTTATATACCTTTCATGGAGGGCATCGGCGGCTAACTGGTAAGTATGTTTGAAAAGCAATTGCCTGCTTGTTCTGCCAGAAATGCATAACCGCTGTCCATCCAGCTCCAGCAAGGAATCCGTCAGGATTCTTCTGCAAATGATTTTCGGGTTCTCCAGTCCCAGTATCTGCCGGCAATAGGCGAGGGAATCCTTCTCATAAAGAGCTTTTTGATGAAGATATACGGGCTGAATGGCACGAACACGCTTTTTCTTCTCTGTATACTCCGCAACAAAGAAGTAAGCACCGGTTAGCTTGTTGTACCCGCCGTATTTCTCAATGGGCATTCCGGCCTTTTTCTCCAACTGTCCTTTTCCGGCAGGCATTATCTGCAAATCAAACAATGCGCCCCGTACCTCTTTAGGCATACGGGTAACGAGGATGTTGTTCTTGGCCATGACTGTCTTCACCGTCTGAATGGTTTCGCTGGTCTTCCATGCCCTGGGAGTATCGCTTTCAAAGATTTTCTTCAGGTTATACTCCTCCCGCTGAATGTTCAGGAAGAATCGTTTGGTGAACTTAGTATCATACACGTTGCCCACGACAATGTTCAGATACGCATCCTTAGCATGATGGAGGTCGTTGATATCCCTGCACTTAATCAAGTCGAATTTCTGGCGGAATTCCGACACATTGCCCGCCTTGGAAAAGACAATACGGGTATCCTTATACTGTTCCTGCAGCAGCACCGTCAACGCCTTGGTGGATTGCCGGGTTTGAGTAAGCTGGCGCGCCACGAAAGCCGACAGTTCATCGGCAGTAAGCCCGTGGGCACGAATCAATCGCTCGTACTTCTTCGGACTAATCAACTTCTTTTTCAAAAGCATCGCCCAGAAGGAGGCCATGCGGTTGCGAATATCGGCACCGATGGGATAGGTGTTGGACTTTTCACGGTTCAACACATTCTTTACCAGCACCAGGTTGTCTATGCTGTCGTCCTTAATTTTGGAGCGGGGGAAGATGTGATCCTTATCATACCCCTTGTCAATTTCGCTCAGTTCAATGGGGTCTCCGGAGTACATGCATTTCCCCAGCTGGGTATAATACAGATACAGAGCATCATGGCGCAGCCGTCCTTCGTCTGTGTTTTCCAGTTCATGGAACAACTCGCTTTCCTGCTCCCCACAGTTTCTGTACAACGCCAGCAGCTTTTCCTTTCTGGATACCGTCCGGGTGCCCTTGTCCTCGGGCTTGCCGCCCCGTGCCATTTCCACAAAGATTTTGCTGGGAGCGGCCTTTTGAATGCCGACGATCTCGTCCACAATGCGCAGGGTCTGGCGAAGACTCCGGCGCACGGCAGGGGAGATATACATATCCTCCAGTCGTTCATCCAGAGATTGACAGTTTCCAAGAAGCTCGTCCCGATAGGCAGCGGCCTTCTCCGCAAAATCATATGGCTCCGCCAGAAGCTGCATCAGGTTGCAGTCGGTAGTCCGCAGAGCGTCCATAATGGACATAATCTCTCCGGTCTCCCGGTTGACACCCTCTATCTTTTCCAGGAACACGTCGGACAGCCGCCCCCAGTCTTTATACTTCAGGCGGCAGATGTATTTTTTGTCCTGCTCTGTAAGACCGTGGGTATGCTTGTTTAGCCAGTTGCGGAGCATCGTCTTATCCTCTCCGAAGACCAGCACCGCCCGAATGACGTCCTCCACCATCTGCCTGTCTCCGGTGCGCTCCAGAATGCTTCTAAAGTCGTGTCTGGATTTCAGCACGGTCTTGACGGTATGATCAATACCGGTGATTTCGGAATTTGAATTTGCCAGTCCTTTTCCAGACAGATACCCCAGAATGGCCTTCTTTGTGACCTTTTTGGAAGAAGCAAAGAACAAATCCTGCACCATTTTCTCCTTCACCTTTGTCGGCAGGGGATGCCCATCCAAGCGCAAGGGATTCAGCTCATTGAGCAAAGAAAATTCTCCGTACAGCAGGGAGTCCTTGGGCAGCACCTTTTCGCCGGTGTAGGTGCAGCGTCCCACCAGTTCCTCCATAAAAGCCGAGGCAGTAGCTTCCGTGTCAACAATGTTCTCGAAGTTCCAAGGATAGACTTTCTCCCCCTCTTTCCCTGCAAAGCGCACCGCCCAGCGATGCGCGGCCTTGCTGCTGACGGGCCCCACATAATAGGGGATGCGGAACTCGAAGGTCATTATTACCTTTTCGATTACAGTATAGCCGTCGGCGCCCTTCTCTTTCAAAAAAGGCAGGTAGGCAGAGGCGTTCTCCAGAATCTTTACCAGTTCCCGCCGCTGAAGCTGATAGGGGATGACCCCGTTGTCGCTGCTGCGTAAGCGGGGGAGGAAAGTATTCTCTTGAATGCGCACATATATCTCATCGCAACCGTCCATACCCTTGGGGAATATGCTGCGCAGGAATTTGCAAAATGCCTCCTGCCCGCAAGTATACTCGCCGTTCTTTATGCCGTAGCGGCTGTAAGCGGCATAATTGTCCAAACCTTTTTTCTTTTCAGAGAAGATATGGGAATACTTTTCGGGACATGTCTTCTTTACATACCGCTTCAGCAGGCGCAGATCCTTTCCGTTCTGCTCATATTGCTGAACTTTTGCTTGGCACAAGTAGCTGAACTCTGTAGTTGGGTCATCCGCAGTCGGCGCCTTTTTCAGCAGTGAGGACAGGCGGGCCGCATCGAAAACTTCCTTCAGCTTCATCAGCAGTTCCGCCCTGTCCCCCAGCATATCGCCAACGTCGGCAATCTGTTCGTCTAAATCCTTTTGCAGGGTGATATTGCCAATATCCTTAAGGCTTTCATCTCCAAACAGTTTGCTCAGTTTTACCTTGCCGCTACCAGACAGCATGTCTGCAAGACTTGCCACGTCTATCCTTTGCACGTCATTATCCTCATCCTGCTCTTCCTGAGACTTTATCTGCTCTGTCTTCCGCAGGTAAGATTTCAACTGTTTTCCTTTGACGGATATCCGCATGCCGCCATCCTGTAAGCAGGACAAAAAGGCCCCTTTGTCTGTAAAATCCAAAACGGTGTCATATGCTTCTTCCAAGAGCCGGCATAATTCCTCCAGCTTTTCGCCCGTGGAAACTCCGTTCAAAGACTCTTTATCATCAGAATCCATGGTATCATAGAGAAAATGTCCCCGGCTCTTCATGATATGGTGCAGTGCCAGATACACCAGCCGCACGTCATGAGGTTCCTGACTACGAACCAGCTCGCTGCGCAAATGATACACCGTGGGATACCGCTTGTGATAGTCTTTATCCGTAAAGGCCCTATCCGCAAAAAGAGAATTGGCGCTGCCCGTGCTCTTGTCCTCTTCCCATAGATCGCTTTCGTGCATCCGCTTTAAAAAGTTTGGATCTGCCTTGCTCAGTTCCTCCGCAAACAAGGTTTCCAACAGCATCAGTCGCTGTTTTTTGCGTGCAATTCGCCGCCGTGCCACACGGCTTGTACGCCGTTCAGACGCATTCTTCGCTTCTTCAAACAGCCGCACGCCCCAAAGCGCCTTACCCTTGGCCTTCTGCAAGCGATATTCCTCGTCCGTGACGGCCCACCCCACAGAGTTTGTGCCTATATCCAGACCGATATAGTAGGGCTTTGTGTTGGCGGTCAAAAGTTTTTCTTCCATTTTTTCTTCCTCCTATTGACAAAATTTAAATTTCGTTGTTAAATGTAAATATCTTAAGAGCTACCATCTTAGGATTACACTACAAGTTCAAATAAGCTTTTAGCGAAATTGCCGCTTCGGCGGCCTCACAGTGTGTGAGCAGAGAGGTTCCTTTAGGAGCCTTTTTTTGTTTTCCATGAGGGCATCCCTCCTTCCCTGCGTAAAAAAGTCAACCGGGTGTTGTGCATTATGTTTCATTGTTCGTATTTACATTGTTGCATGAAATAGTTTTCTTGTCAACGGAGAACATGAGGTAAATCGGAATAACTCCCAATCTTTTCCCGTATATATGCGAAAAGGCAGCGGGGCTGCCTTTGGGGGTGGTATAAGGTTGGAGCGGGGGTTGGGTTGGGGAGATATAAGGGTAAAAAGGGTTACGGCGAAGCGGCTTTCGGCAGGGGGGTTAGAGCCGGGCTTTGATGC
>CAYUHW010000008.1:7005-16798 GCA_964444605.1 uncultured Christensenella sp.
CTTCGATGTAGCGAAGGAGTTCCGGCAGGGTGTCGAAGACGGGGGCGCCGGTGGCCTCTAAGCGGGGGCGGCTTTGGTGGCCGCCGGTGAGCAGGACGCAGGGGCAGCCGATGGCGGAGGACACCTCGTAATCGTGGTTGGTATCTCCGATAAACAGGCACTTTTTCGGCTCCAGGCCCCGCTTTTCGATGAAGTCTTTGGCTAAAGCCGCCTTGGAGAAGGCGTAGTGGTTGGAGAGCCCCAGCTGCTGTTCAAAGTGGCTGCCCACAGTGCCGAAGCAGGCCACCTGCATCCACAGCTGATCCTCCCGTGTGGCGGACAAAAGCACCTGAGGAATCCCCGCCTCATCGATGGCCGTCAGCGCCTCCTCGATGCCCGGGCGCAGGGTGCTTTCCCTGAATTTTGCCAGGTACAAATCCACAAATTCGTCGGACACGGCCTCGTAGCTTTCCACATCGAAGCAGTAGCCCATGCGCTCATAGTAGGCCTTAATGGGAAAGCCGAAATAGGAGCGGTAAGCGGCCATGTCCGGCAGGGTTCGAATATTCCGTTCCGCCAGCATTTGGTTGGCGATGTCGAAGCTGACCTGCATATCGTCCAGCACGGTGCCGTTCCAGTCCCAAATCAAAAGAGAAGGTTTCATGTTGTCCTCCCAAAATTGTTTATGGCCTATTATACGATGTTTTTTCTCTTAAGGCAAGCCCCGGGGAAGCACTTGCAGGGAACGTGAATTTGGGCTATACTTATAAGAGATAAAAATGGGGGTAGTATCCGCATGCCCCCTTTAAGAAAGGAATAGAGCCTTTTGGCACAGCAGAAGAAAGCAACGGCGGGGAAATCCTCCTCCGCCTCTAAGAAAAAAACCAATACATCCGCCCGCAAAGCCAACGGAAAGGGAAAGCAATCTTCTCCCAAGAAGACCGCCGCAGAGAAAAAGCGGGAGCAGGAACTGGCCATTCAGGAGGCCACGGTGCAGGAGCGCATAAAGAACGAGGCTCTGGGGGTCATCCTCATTGCCATGGCGGTGCTTTTTGCCATGTACCTGTACTTTACTCCCGACAGCCCCTTCGGCAAGGTCTTCCACACCGTTGCCTATGCCGCCACGGGACTGGTGGCTCTGGGACTGCCCCCGGTGTTCCTCATCATGGGGGTTTTGACCATTGCCGGACGAAAGCGTTCCCCCGTGTCCGGGCGCACGGCGGTGACCCTTGTTGCCATCGTCTTTGCCTCGGCGCTGGTGCATCTTTTGTGCAAGATTCCCTATCAGGGGGAGGACGGAAAGACCATACCCTTGGTAGACTATATTCTCCAGTGCTACGACCGAGCCATAGGCGCCGACAAGGGCTATACCCGAGGGGGCGGCCTGCTGGGAGGGCTTCTTTGCTATATCCTCCAGTGCATCGGCGGGCAGAGCCTGTGCGGGGTGGCGGTGGTCTGCGGTCTGCTCATCTGCCTGCTGATTATGACCCGCATCAGCCTGAAGACCTTCCCCGAACTGCTGAAGCTGAACATCTACAGCTTCTTTGAGGCCATCGATCCCGACGATGAGGAGGAACTGACCGGAGAGCAGGAGGTGGAGCTGCTCCGAGCCAGGCAGAAAAAGCCTTTATATATAGGAAAGATTGACAAGGAGGAGACCGACCCCGAGAAGGTAGGGCATTTGGAAGACATCCCCGCCGCCGGGGAGAAGCCCAAGCAAAAGGGCGAGAAGAAGAGCCGCAAGAAGCCTCAGCCCCTGCCCTTTGACGAGGCCTTCTATGTTCCCGAAGCGGAGCCCCCCGTAGACAAGGGGGAGGACACCCTCTCCTACTTCCCCTCCGAGGGCAAGCTGAGCCGAAAGAAGAGCGCGGAGCCTGCCTTTGCCGAGGATGAGGGCGAGCCCATTGACGATGTTCTGCCCCTGCGGGCCACGAAGCCCTTGCGGGAAACGGAGACCCCCTCCGAGCCTACCTTGCGCCATCCCCTCCCTGCCCGCCGGGCAAAGCAGATTATAGAGCCCGCCAAGGAGGAGGAGAAGGAAGAGGAGCAAGCGCCCATTCTCTCCGTGGGCGAAGAAGCCTTCCTGCCTCCCGAGCCTTTGATTCCCCTGGATTCCGTGCCCATAGAGTATGTAACTGAGGAAGGCAATGCCCCTGCAAAGGCTGAGGAAAAGGAAGAGAGCAAGCCGTCCTCCTCCCGCTCTGTTTTGACCTTTGAGGAATTGCAGCAGGGCTTTGCCTCCCGTCCTTACGAAAAGGGAGAGCAGGCTCCCAACCCCAACGCACCCAAGCCCGACAAGGCCTTTGTCTATCACGATGAGGTCACGGGAGAGGTGCTCCCCGAAGCCCAGGAGGCGCCCAAGGGGTATGTGCCCCCCTCCGTGGATCTGCTGGACAAGCCCCGCCAGACCTTCGGCAAGCCTACGGACAACCCCCAGCAGACGGGAGAATATTTGGTGGAGACCCTGCACAACTTCAACATTGAGACGAAGCTGGTGAACATTTCCGTAGGCCCCGTGGTCACCCGCTTTGAGCTTCAGCCTGCCAAGGGGGTGCGGGTCAACCGCATTACCTCCCTGAGCAACGACATTGCCTTGGCCCTGGCCGCCTCCCGGGTGCGCATTGAAGCCCCCATTCCCGGCAAAGCCGCCGTAGGCGTGGAGGTACCCAACAAGAATGCCGCCACGGTGCTTCTGCGGGATATTGTAGATAGCAAGGAGTTCCGTACCATGACCTCCCCCACCAGCATGGCCCTGGGGAAGGACATCGGCGGCAAGATTGTGGTGGCGGACTTAGCTAAGATGCCCCACATGCTCATCGCCGGCTCCACGGGCTCCGGTAAGTCCGTTTGCATCAACGATTTGATTCTCTCCATGGTCTACAAGTCTGCCCCCCAGGATCTGCGGCTGATTTTGGTAGACCCCAAGCAGGTGGAGCTGTCCGTTTACTCCAAGCTCCCCCACCTGCTCATTCCCGTGGTCACCGACCCCAAGAAGGCCTCCGGGGCTTTGCGCTGGGCGGTGAACGAGATGACCCTGCGCTACAAGAAGTTCAGCGAGCGGGGCACCAGAGACTTGGTGCGCTACAACGAACAGCAGGAGGAGAGCAACCGTCTGCCCCGCATTGTGGTGGTCATTGACGAGCTGGCCGATTTGATGATGGTGGCCCCCGACGAGGTGGAGGACTCCATCTGCCGCGTCGCCCAGTTGGGACGTGCGGCGGGCATTCACCTGATTGTGGCCACCCAGCGCCCCTCTGCAGACGTAATCACCGGTCTTATTAAGGCCAACATCCCCAGCCGGGCGGCCTTTGCCGTCAGCTCCGCCATTGACAGCCGCATCATTCTGGATACCAGCGGCGCAGAAAAACTGCTGGGACGGGGCGACTGCCTCTTCCACCCCAACGGTGCCTCCAAGCCCACCCGTCTGCAGGCGGCCTTTGTTTCCGACGAGGAGGTACAGCGGGTCATGGACTACTTTGAACAGCAAAGCGGAAGCGAGCCCCAGTTTGACAAGCAGATTATGGAGGACATGACCGCAACCGGAGGCGCCAAGGGCGGTGCCTTCGGAGAGGGCAAGCAGGAGGACGAACTGCTGGGCGAGGCCGTGCGCATTGTGGTGGACTCCGGGCAAGCCTCCATCAGCATGATTCAGCGGAAACTGCGGGTGGGCTACGCCCGGGCGGCGCGGCTGGTGGACATGATGGAGGAGCACGGGTATGTTTCCGGCTTTGACGGCAGCAAGCCCCGAAAGGTGCTTATTAAGCGGGCCCAGTTTGAAGCGCTCTTTGGGGACGGGGAAGGCATTGACGCCGGCACCGTATACGAAGCCCCCGCTCCCGCCTCTCCCGCCGCTCCCCCCGTCTCCGCCGATTCCCCCGCCGACGGGGACGACGCCCCTTGGGATGACTAAAAGGGCTTGACGGTTCTTGCCCAGGGTTGCTTGCAGCCATGCTGCTCTCACTCAGAGGGAGGCGAGGGTTTAGATCGAGGCTCACAGTGAAGGGCAAGGGACTTGCACAAAGCAAAAAATCCACATATATAGTTAAGAAAGGGTACGGATATGAAGGTAGGTGTAATTAGCCTGGGGTGTGCCAAGAACCAGGTGGATACGGAACGGATGCTGGGGCTGTTGGCGCCGGCAGGGTATACCTTTACGGACAGGCCTGAGGAAGCGGAGGTGCTCATTGTCAACACCTGCGGCTTTATTGACCCGGCCAAGGAGGAGAGCATCCAAAGCATTCTGGAGATGGCCCAGTACAAGCAGACCGGCCGCTGTCAGGTGCTGGTGGCCACAGGGTGCCTGACGGAGCGGTATCGTCGGGAACTGACGGAAGAGATGCCCGAGGTGGACATTATGCTGGGGGTGCGGGAATACGAAAAGCTCCCCGCGCTTCTGGCAAAGAAACTCCATCTGCCTGCCCCTGCCCCCTGTCAAAACGCCCGCCGTCTTTTGACCACGCCCCCCTACCGTGCCTTTTTGCGCACGGGAGACGGGTGCAACAACCGCTGCACCTACTGCGCCATCCCCCTCATTCGAGGGCCTTTGCAGGATGTGCCCATGGAGACCCTGCTCACGGAGGCCAGATCACTGGCAGAGAACGGGGTCACGGAGCTGACGGTCATCGCCCAGGACACCTCCGGCTACGGCAAGACCCTGTACGGGGAGCCCAAGCTCATTCCCCTGCTGAAGGAGCTGAACAAAATAGACGGTCTTCACTGGGTGCGGGTGCTGTACACCTACCCCGACACCGTCAATCAGGCACTGCTGGACACCCTGCAGGAGGGGGAAAAGCTGGTGCCCTATCTGGACATTCCCCTTCAGCACATCAGCGACCCCGTTCTAAAGCGGATGCACCGCCGGGGGGACAGCAAGCACATTCGGGGACTGCTGGACTATCTATACAAGCACTACCCCGACTTCACCCTGCGCACCACCATGATGGTGGGCTTCCCCGGGGAAACGGAAGCAGATTTTAAAGAGCTTCTCTCCTTTATTCAGGACTATCCCTTTGACCGCTTGGGCGCCTTTGCCTTCTCTCCCGAGGAGGGCACGGCGGCGGCGCTTATGGAAAAGCAGATTCCCGAGGAGATAAAGGAGCAGCGGCTGAAGCTCTTGATGGAAACCCAACAGCCCATCTCCCTCATGCGGAACAAGCGCTGGGAGGGACGGAAGCTGGAAATGCTCATTGAGGAGGTCACGGAGAAGCACACCATAGGCCGCACCTATCGGGAGGCTCCCGATGTGGACGGACGGGTGATTCTTCCCCGCCGTGTGTTCCACGCCGTGGGGGACTACATCCCCGTAACTTTGACCAAGGCCAAGGAATACGATATGCTGGGAGAAAGCAGGGAGTTATAAGATGCGGGCAGAGATTATTTGCGTAGGCACGGAACTGCTCATGGGGCAGGTGCTGAACACCAACACGCGGTACTTAGCGCAGGGACTGGCCCCTGCGGGCATAGATGTATACTACCAGCTTGTGGTGGGGGACAACCCCGCCCGCCTGAAGGAGGCGGTGCAGACCTCCTTGGGCCGCTCCGATATTCTTCTCCTGTCGGGGGGCTTGGGGCCTACGGAGGACGATTTGACCAAGGAGACCGTGGCCGAGGCCATGGGGCTGGTGCCTCTGGAGCTGTATCCCGAGGAGTGGGACAAGATTGTGGACTTCTTTGCCCAAACCAACCGCATTCCCTCCCCCAACAACAAAAAGCAGGCCATGTTCCCCAGAACCGGCTGTACCATTCTGCCCAACCCCAAGGGCACGGCCCCGGGGTGCATCCTGGAGAAGGACGGCAAGGCCGCCGTTCTCATGCCGGGGCCTCCTCGGGAGCTGATTCCCATGTTTGAGGACTATGTGGCCCCTTATCTGGCGAAAAAGAGCGACCACAAGCTGTATTCCCGGGAACTGCGCATCTTCGGCATGGGCGAGGGGCAGGTGGAATACACCCTGCTGCCCTTAATTGACGGGCAGACCAACCCCACCTTGGCCACCTACGCCGAGACGGGGGAGGTGAAGCTGCGCATTACCGCCCGCTGTGAGACCATGGAGGAGGGGGAGAGGATGCTGGCTCCCTATATTGAGAAGGTACACGATCTTCTGGGGGATGTGATTTATTCCGATGCAGGCAAGACCCTGCCCCGGTGCTGTCACGATCTGCTCATAGCCCAGGGCAAGACCCTGTCCTGCGCCGAAAGCTGTACGGGGGGGCTTTTGTCCTCCGCCTTTGTGGACTTGCCCGGCAGTTCCGCCTACTTTATGGAGGGGGATGTGACCTACGCCGAAAGCGCCAAGATGGCTTCTCTGGGGGTAAGGGCCGACACCCTTGCAAACCATTCCGCCGTATCCGCCCAATGCGCCCGGGAGATGGCCGAGGGCATGCGCAAAAAGGCGCAGACGGACTATGCCTTGGCCACCACGGGGTATGCAGGCCCCGACGGAGAAGAGGTAGGGCATGTGTTCGTGGCACTTGCCTATGAAGGGGGCACAAAGGTACGGGAACTGCACCTGATTGGAGACAGAAGCCGCATCCGCCGCCTGACCGTACTCAACGGGCTGGATCTTTTGCGGAGAAAACTTGCGGCAGGGGCATAAAAACTCTGTACGAACTTCCGTGGATATGATATAATCCTAATGGAGAATACTGTGGCTTTTTCCCTCGAATCGGGGAGAAAAGGCCGTGACGAATACTGAAAAGGACGGTGGAGCAAATGTTGGATAAGGAAAAAGCACTGGAGATAGCGCTGGGTCAAATCGAGAAGCAGTTTGGCAAGGGCGCCGTCATGAAGCTGGGGGATGCCAACGCCAGCATGAACATTTCCGTCATTCCCACGGGATGTCTGGATTTGGACTTGGCTTTGGGCGTAGGCGGTGTGCCTCGGGGCAGAATCATTGAGGTCTACGGGCCTGAGTCCTCCGGTAAAACCACCATTGCCCTTCACGTCATCGCCCAGGCACAGCGTCTTGGCGGAACCGCCGCCTTTATCGACGCCGAGCATGCCTTGGATCCCGTGTATGCGGAGAATCTGGGCGTTGTCATCGACGATCTGTATGTATCCCAGCCCGACACGGGAGAGCAGGCCCTGGAGATTACCGAAACGCTGGTGCGCTCCGGCGCCATCGACGTGGTGGTGGTGGACTCCGTAGCCGCTCTGGTGCCCAAGGCCGAAATCGAAGGCGACATGGGAGACTCCCACGTGGGCTTGCAGGCACGGCTCATGAGCCAGGCACTGCGGAAGCTGGCCGGTGCCATCAGCAAGAGCAACACCGTGGTCATCTTCATCAACCAGCTCCGTGAAAAGGTGGGCGTGCTCTTCGGCAATCCCGAAACCACCCCCGGCGGCAAGGCGCTGAAGTTCTATGCCTCCGTGCGCATGGATGTGCGGCGGATTGAGACCTTGAAGAGCGGACAGGATGCCTACGGCAGCCGCACCCGGGTCAAGGTGGTCAAAAACAAGGTGGCGCCTCCCTTCCGCACGGCGGAGTTTGATATGCTCTACGGGGAAGGTATCTCCCGGGAGGGCAGCATTCTGGATCAGGCCGTTGCACGGAAGATTATCATTAAGTCCGGCGCCTGGTTCTCCTATGGAGACATGCGCATTGCCCAGGGACGGGACAACGCCCGCATCTTCCTCAAGGACAATCCCGAGCTGTGCGAAGAGATTGAGAACAAGGTGCGCGCTCAGGTGGCCGAGGAACAGCGGAAGGCTCGTGAAGAGGCCGAAGCCAAGCGTGCCGCCCGCCGCGCCGCCATGGAGCAGTCCAGTCAGGACGGAGCAAAGTAAGCCTCCCTTTATAAAGCATGAAGCACCCTTCGGGGTGCTTTTTTGGTTGGAAAAGGGGCGGGGCGGCGGGTTCGCAAAGCGAACCCTTTGGTGCAGGGGCGCTCTGCGCCCCTGCACCAAAGAGAAGGGCTCCGCCCTTCCGCCGCCCCTACGCCCCCGCTTCTCCCGAAAGATACGCCAGCACCCCCTGCGCAATGGCCTTGGCCAGCTTCTGCCGATATGCCTCCTGCTGTAGAAGCCTCTCCTCCTCCGGATTGCTGAGAAAGCCGCACTCCACCAGCACCGCAGGCGCTTTGGGTATGCGGGTGACAAAGTTGTTCCCCGGGTTGGCTAAGCGGCTCTTGATCTCCAGCACCCCGCACAGCGCGTCCATCACCGCCTGGGCAAGATTCTCCCCGGCCTCCGCTCCCGCCTGATAAAAGGTCATGGGCCCCTGCACCTTTCTGTCGGAAAAGTGGTTCATGTGGATGGAGATGACGGCGTCTGCCCCCTCCGTACACAGAATCTCCCCCCTCTTGGCCATATCCTCCTTCTTTGTCTCCCCCAGGGCGTCCCCGTCTCGGCGGGTCATGATTACCAGCACCCCCGCTTCCTCCAGTTCCTCCTGCACAAGCAAACCCACCGCTAAGTTCAGCCCGTCCTCCCGCACCCCCGTGTCGTCCCCGGAAGCACCGGCATCAAAGCCCCCGTGGCCGCAGTCCACCACCACCAGATACGCGGGAGCCTCCAGCCCCGTCCTTCTCTCCTCCAAAGGCACCGTTTCTTCCTCCATAGCCCCGCACCCCGCCAGCAGAGCGCACAGTCCCATAATCAGCCATACTTTTGCACCGTTTCCCATAAAACAGCCTATGCTCCTTGGCAGAAGTTTAGGCATCCTTTTAAAAAGGGCAACAAAAAAGGAGAAACGGCGTGAAAACCGTTTCTCCAAAAAGAGAAGAAGAGGAGAGAAGTGGCTATCTTTCTTCCCGGAAGTAGGGCAAGCCCAGACTTTCGGGGGGTTGGGTCTCCCGCTTGCGGCGCAGGGACACGGCCACCAGCACGATAACCGTGGCCAAGTAGGGGAGCATCTTGTACAGCTCCATGACGGCGAAGTTGGCGCCGGTGGGCAGGTACAGATACAAAATGTACAGGCCGCCGAAGAGGATACTGGCCAGCACGCCTACGTTGGGACGCCAGATGGTGAAGATGACCAGTGCAATGGCCAGCCAGCCTCGATCGCCGAAAGCGTTGTTGCTCCACACGCCGCAGGCATAGTCCATAATGTAGTACAGACCGCCCAGTCCTGCAATCATACTGCCTACGCAGGTGGCCACGTACTTATAGCGGGTGACGTTGATGCCGGCGGCATCGGCGGTCTTGGGGCTTTCGCCCACCGCCCGCAAGTTCAAGCCGATGCGGGTGCGCTTGAGGATATAGGAGACGATGAGGGCGATGATCACGGCCACATAGGCAAGGAAGCCGTAGCCGAAGAACATCTTTCCCACCACGCCCAGCTTATCCGCAAAGGGCAGGGATTTGCTGAAGTACAAGCTGGTGGCGGAAAGGGCGATGGAGGGCACCTCGCTGCCGGTGAGCTTAATGAGGGAGCCGCCGAAGAAGTTGCCGAAGCCCACGCCGAAGGTGGTCAGCGCCAGACCCATAACGTTCTGGTTGGCCCGCAAAGTAACGGTGACGAAGCAGTACAAAAGACCCATCAGGAAGGAGCCCAGCAAGCAGCACAGCAGGGGGATGCCGATGGCCAAAAAGGCGTTCATGTTCTCGGCGCCCACGTTGTGCTCATAGAAGAAGGCACCGATCACGCCGCTGATGGCGCCCACATACATGATGCCGGGGATACCCAGATTCAGGTTGCCGGATTTCTCCGTCAAGGTTTCTCCGGTGCTGCCGAAGAGCAGGGGGATGGACTGGGCTACCGCCCGGGGGAAGAAGGCAAAGAAATCAAACATTGGCCGCGCCCTCCTTCTTTTCGGATTTCGCAGGCTTTGCGGGCTTGCGGAAGTGAATCTGATAGTTGATGAAGAACTCACTGCC